>JBGSNJ010000279.1:0-1675 GCA_041739715.1 Aestuariivirga sp. | reverse complement strand
GAACTTGTCGCGTAGTGTGCCGATCGTGCCGGATCGCCGGAACGTCGCCATGGCCCGGCGCAACTGGTCCGATTCCGTCGCCGTAAAACCCGCGGCCACCATGGCGAGCTTCATCGCCTGTTCCTGGAACAGCGGCACGCCCCGGGTGCGGCCCAGCACCTGGCGCAGCTCGTCCGCCAGCCCGAAATCGGGATGAGGTGCCGGATAGATCTCGGGCTCCAGCCCGTCGCGGCGGCGCAGATAGGGATGCACCATGTCGCCCTGGATCGGGCCGGGCCGCACGATCGCCACCTCGATGACGAGATCGTAGAAACAGCGCGGCCTGAGCCGCGGCAGCATGTTCATCTGGGCCCGGCTCTCGACCTGGAAGACGCCGATCGAATCGGCCTTGCACAGCATGTCGTAGACGGCCTCGTCCTCGCGCGGCACGCTGGCCAGCGTGTAGCGCTTGCCGTACCAGGCGCCGAGCAGGTCGAGCGCCTTGCGGATGCAGGTGAGCATGCCAAGGCCCAGCACGTCGACCTTGAGAATGCCCAGCGTGTCGATGTCGTCCTTGTCCCATTCGATGACGGTGCGGTCTTCCATCGCGGCATTGCCGATGGGCACGGTCTCGTCGAGCCGGCCCTTGGTCAGCACGAAGCCGCCGACATGCTGCGACAGGTGGCGCGGGAATCCGGACAATTCGCCCGCCAGCTCGATGACGCGCGCCAGCAGCGGATCGTCGGGATCGAGTCCCGCCTCGCGCAGCCGCCCGTCATGTATCTCCTCGCGCATGCGGCCCCAGACGATGCCGGCCAGCGCCGCGGTGACGTCTTCCGACAGGCCCATGACCTTGCCCACCTCGCGCACCGCCGAGCGTCCGCGATAGGTGATGACGGTGGCGGCGAGGCCGGCGCGTTCGCGGCCGTAGCGGGAATAGATGTACTGGATCACCTCCTCGCGGCGCTCGTGCTCGAAGTCGATGTCGATGTCAGGCGGCTCCTTGCGCTCTTCCGAGATGAAGCGCTCGAAGAGCAGCTCGATCTGGTTGGGATCGACCGCGGTGATGCCGATGCAGTAGCACACGGTGGAATTGGCGGCGGATCCCCGGCCCTGGCAGAGGATGGGCGGCTCCTGTTGCCGGGCGAAGGCGACGATGTCGTGGACCGTGAGGAAGTAGGGCGCGTAGCCGAGCTTGGCGATGAGGGCCAGTTCCTTGAAGAGGCTCTCCTTTACCTTGCCGGGAATCCCTTTCGGATAGCGCTCGGCCGCGCCCTCCCAGGCGAGATGCTCGAGCTGCGACTGCGGCGTGCGGCCCGGCGGGATGGGCTCTTCGGGATATTCGTAGCGAAGCTCGTCGAGCGAGAAGCGGCAGGCCGCCGCGATCTCCAGCGTATTGGCGATGGCCTGCGGATGGTCGCGGAACAGCCGGGCCATTTCCTCCGGCGTCTTGAGATGGCGCTCGGCATTGGCCTCGAGCCGGTAGCCCGCCGCGGCCACGGCGACACCTTCGCGGATGGCGGTGACCACGTCCTGCAGCACGCGGCGCGCGGCATGGTGATAGAGCACGTCATTGGTGGCGAGCAACGGCACCTTGTGACGCTGCGCCAGCTCGGCAAGGCGGTTGAGCCGGGCACGGTCGTCGCCGCGGTAGAGATGGCTGGCGGCGAGATAGAGCGGCGCCTTGAGCCGCGCC
>JBGSNJ010000268.1:0-3557 GCA_041739715.1 Aestuariivirga sp. | reverse complement strand
GCGCCAGCAAGGACGAAGTCAACGCGGTGATCCGCGAGTTCCGCGATGCCGGCGTCAACCACATCGTGGCCCTCAGGGGCGATCCGCCGGGCGGCGTCGGCACCCGCTTCGTGCCGCATCCGGAAGGCTATCGCAATGCCGCCGACCTGGTGCGCGGCATCCGCGAGATCGGCGACTTCGAGGTGTCGGTCAGCGCCTATCCGGAGCGCCATCCGGAGTCGATCTCGATCGAGGAAGACCTGGCCTTCATGGCCGACAAGGCCGACCATGGTGCAACGCGCGCGCTCTCGCAGTTCTTCTTCCACAATGCCTTCTTCCTGCGCCTGCGCGACCGCATCGCGGCGCGCGGCATCGGCATCGAACTGGTGCCCGGCATCCTGCCGATCACCTCCTTTGCCCGGGTGCAGGACTTTGCCGCAAAATGTGGCGCGCATATCCCGCCTGCGCTTGCCCGCCGCTTCGAGGGGCTCGACGAGGATCCCGAGACGCGCAATCTCGTCGCCGCCATGGTGGCGGCCGAGCAGGTCAGCGCCCTGCAGCGCGAGGGCGTGAACCACTTCCACTTCTACACGCTGAACCGCGCCGACCTGGTCTATGCGATCTGCCGCGTGCTGGGCCTGGGCAGCGAGGCCAAGGCAGCTTAGCCGCCTGTGACCGCCAGCCGGTCTTCGATCCAGCGAAGCACAGGGGCACGCAGATCGAGCATGGCGGAATATGAAAGTCGCTCATCCGTGTAGTCGCCAAGCAGCTTGTGGAGTGCCTCGAGACTCTCGCGATCGTCGGCCAGCGACGAGAGCGGATCGGAACAGGTGTGGATGCCGAAGGCGAGTGCCATGGTCTGCGGCAGGCGCATGAAGGTCTGGCGCTCGGACCTGATCCAGAGGCGATCGCCGCAGCGGCGGTGATCGTCCGCCAGGCTCGCGGCCACCTTCCGCGCCATGGCGACGTTTGCGTCGTGCGGCCCATCCGGAAAGAGGCGCGCAGAAATAGGCGTGAGGAACCAGTTGAAACGTACCACCGGGGTGCCGACCTGCACGTTCGCCAGCACGCGGTCGATGCGCGGGCCAAGCTGTTCATTGAGGCCCGGCACGGGATCATGGGCAAAATGCATCCCGCGGCCCACCGACGAAACGATTCGTCCTGAACTGGTATAGGCGTTGCAGGCGGCTGTGATGAGATCCTGACCATCGATCGTCTGGAACAGGATGAAATCCTCCTCGATGATCCGGCCAAGCAGGGCCAGGGGCATGGCATCCGCGAGATCGTGGCGGCTGCCGTCGATGCGGTCCTCCAGAACATCGCCGCTCCGGGTGAAATGCTCCGTATGCTGAGCAAGAAGATGCGCAACCACGGCATCGCGCAGTTCCGCCTGGGCCGCCCGCGACTCCGGCATGGCATGGAAGAACTGCGGCGGCAGGCCTGCCAGCCTCTGGCGCTTGGTGGCCATGAAGTCCGCATGGTCGGGCCCGGTCTCGAGCCAGGTTTCGGGCGGCATGGGGCGGAGGCCGATCTGGAAGGCGGCCCCCGCCTGGCGGTAAGGCCGGTGGCGGGGAGCCGCCATGGCCGATGCGCCGTCAGACCTCATTGCGCCGCCACACCGGCGCGATGCGTGGCCGCTCGACGACCCTGTCATAGAGCGTCTTGAGATTGGGATGCATGGCGAAGAGCTGAATGAGGTCCGGCACCCAGGAGATGAGCATGGCGGCATAGATGTCGACGGCACTGAACTGCGTGCCGAGCACGTAGGGGCCCTTCCCCACGGCGCCCGACAGGATTGCGAATTCGCGCAACATGCCAGCTTCGGCAAAGGCCTTGATGCCGGCTGTGCCGGCCTGGTCGGTGGTGTAGCGCTCGGGATAGAAGTAGCGCAGATCGCTCATGTAGACGGTGGTGGCAAGGAAGATCATCCAACGCAGATACGGCGCGCGCTGCGGTGTGCCGATGGCCGGCGCGAGGCCCTCTTCAGGAACAAGATCCGCGAGGTGAATCAGGATGGCGGCGCTCTCCGTCATCACGCTGTCATCCGGCATGAGCAGGGTCGGAACCTCGGCTCTGGGATTGATTCGATGCAGGCTTTCTGGAAGCGCCCCCTTCTCGTCACGCACGAGGTCTTCGACCGTATAAGGCAGCTGGCATTCGGCCAGCATGGCCTCGACCGCCAGGGATCCGGCACCCTTGCGGGCAAGCAATCTGTACATTCGGCACCTCCTGAAGCATTCACCATACAATTCTGGGACTTCCGCTGAGAAGGGCCTTGTCTCCGCCGCAAATGCATGGAAAGCCTGACGTGGAAGCACCCCTGTCGCCAGCGCAGTTCATGCCCAGATCCACCGCCCTCGGACGGCCCAAGAAGGTTCGGTTCAGCTATTCGACGGCGGACCAGCCTTTCGTTCAGCGCGCGGTGATCCAGGCCATCGAGAAGTTCGGTGGCCAGCGCAAGCTGAAGCGTATCTATCTGCAGCATCAGAAGTCTGTGAAGGCCGGCGAGAACTTCTTCGATGCCGCCATCCGCCTGCTGCGCATGCGGGTTGAGTTCGACACGGCCGCCCTGGCGGCGACGCCGGCAACGGGGCCCGTGCTCTTCATCGCCAACCACCCCTATGGCGTGCTCGACGGGATCACGCTGACCTGGCTTGCAACGCAGGTGAGGCCGGACACCAAGGTGCTGGCCAATGACGTGCTGTGCCAGGTGCCGGAAGCCGCCAGCAATCTTCTGCCGGTGGCCTTCGCCCCCACGCGCGAGGCCCGCGAGACCAATGTGCAGTCGCGGCGGCAGGCGCAGGACTGGCTGCGCGGCGGACATGCCATCGGCATCTTTCCCGGCGGCGGCGTATCTACGTCGGAAAAGCCGCTGAAGGGCCCGGCGGTGGATCTGCCCTGGGCCCCCTTCACCGCCAAGCTGCTGCGCATGTCCAAGGCCACGGTGGTGCCGATCTATTTCGTGGGCCAGAACTCGCGCCTGTTCCAGATGGCCAGCCATACCAGCCTGACGCTGCGCCTGTCGCTGGTCTTCCGCGAGACCGCGCGCCGGATCGGGTCGCGGCTCAAGGTGCGCGTCGGCCGGCCCATCCCCTTTTCCGAGATCGCCCATATCGAGGACCGCGCCGAACTGGTGCAGGAACTGCGCAAGCGGACCTTCGGACTGGCGCAGCCGGAAGACATCAAGGGCCGCAACAACGACCTTCACCTGCGCGAGGCCCACATCAAGGGTGGCAAGCCGCGCGACGGCGATTAGACCTGCGCCACCAGGAAGAATCGGGGGAAGCGGAGAAGGACCATCTCCCCATCAAGCTTCGGATAGGCCTGCACCAAACGCGTCTCATAGGCAGCGAGAAAGCCCGACTGCTCGTCCGCTGTGAGCGGTGCCAGATAGGGCCTGAGGCCGGTGGTCTTCAGCCAGTCGACGATGCCTGCCGTGCCGCGCAGCGGATGGCAATAGGTGGTCTGCCAGAGATCGAGCATGGCGCAGAAGGGCTTCAGCCTCCGGTAATAGTCCTCCGGCGCGGGCAGCGGATCGCGCGCCGCGCCGGCCGCAGCAAGCTTCGCGGCCCAGGGCC
>JBGSNJ010000240.1:0-3599 GCA_041739715.1 Aestuariivirga sp. | reverse complement strand
TGTCGGTGAAGCTCCCGGTCCGTCCGGCATCCCAGTTGCGCCCGCTATACCAGCCCGGCTGCGCCGCGCCGGCCATGGCCGCGGCAGCCAGGACCGATGCGAACTTCGCATTCCATTCGTTCTCGCAGTCCAGTGCCAGGGCATAGGGAAGATAGCGTTCAAAGAGCTCGGGCGTCTTCTCCGGCGGATGCAGGACCTTCAGGCGTTCTTCTTCCGCCGTCGTCATGTAGAGGCGGAAGCCTTCGATCTCGTCCAGCAGCTTGCGGCCCGGCAGGGTGGGTGCACGCAGGAGATAGAAGAAGACGAGGTTCATGACGCCGAGCAGCACCGCCGTTCCGATGAGGAGGTAAAGCCGCGGCGATCCCGCCCCCATGAGCATGCCCAGCGGCGCCATGACGCCACCGCCGACGAAGGGCACCAGGAACAGCAGCATGAAGACCGAGCCGACGCGGCTGGCGATGCCCTTGCCCTGGAACAGGCCCTTCAGCGTGAACCACAGGAAGGTCAGGACCACGCCCCACCAGATGCTCATCCAGCCGACGAGGAAGAGCCCCGCGAAGCCATCCTCCGGCGGCATCAGGAGCGCGCCAAGGACCAGGCCCGCGGCCGAGATGATCGCACCCTTCACGAAGGCACCGATGTTGCGGACAAAGGCGCTGCCTTCATACTCCGCCTCCAGCGCATCCTTGAGTACGCTCCGGGCATTGCGCACCATCTGGTGATTGGACTGCTTCAGCTTCAGCTCGCCCGAAGGCAGGGCCTTGAACAGGGCGCCTTCCGCCGGCGTCAGCGGATCGCCGCCGCCCGAGCGGTTGAGCGGCGTGATCGCGAACTCGCCGTCCTCGTCCTTGATCTTCAGATGCTTCTTCACCGCCAGCCCGACGAGCGCCGCCGCAAAGCCGCGATCATCGAGCCCGTATTCGCGCAGGTATCGCGCGCCGGCTGGGCTGAGGCCTGCCGGCGGGCGGAAGAGCGGGATGATCGTGCCCTTGGGCGGATCGCGGCCCACATTGTTCCACGCCGAGAAATAGTAGAATCCGGACGCCAGCAGAGATGCGACCAGGGCAAAGATCCCGGCATTGTCGCCGATCCACCAGCGCCACTTGTCGGTTTCGCTGGGCGGCGTGACGATGCCCTTCTGCCAGGCAACCGCAACGGTGAAGCCCTCATAGGGCGCGAGGCGCCGTGTGGTCTCCGCCTCGAAGATGGTTCCATTGCCGTTGAGAACGCGGAAGTCTTTGCCATCGGCGCCCTGCGGCCCGGTATAGCCGGCGTACTGCTGGATGCTGGCGCCGGGCGGCAGCTTGATCGCGACAGCAGCCCGGTCGATGGGAAAGGTCCAGCCGTTGCCGGTCACGTTCCAGTAGACTTCGTCATATTCCTCGTAGAAACCCAGCTGCCGCGTGGTGCGATAGGCGATCTCATAGACATGAATGCCGTTGCCGATCAGGACATCCTTGTTGCCGATGCGGATACGCGTGCCATTGCTGAGGGACTCGAGTCCAAAGGGCTCAGAGCGCCCGTTGCGCAGCACCTCGATCACCTCGAAGCCGACCTTCACCCTGACGCCGTTGCGGTCGGTATAGATGGTCGGAAAGTCACGCAGGATTCCACGACGGATCTCGTCGCCTTCCGCATTGACCGAGATTCGCTCGCGCACCTCGAGCGACGCATCGGCATTCACCGTGACGTCGCTGATGAAGGAGGTGATCTTCTCTTCGGCCAGGGCCTCGGCGGCGAAGCCGAGGAGGAGGCAGAAGGCCAGCAGCAGGGCGCGCATGGCGTTTACTTCTTGAAGTCGACCTTCGGAACTTCGCGCTCTGCGGGATCGCCGATCTCGAAGAACTCCGACTTCTCGAACTTGAAATAGTTGGCGACGAAGTTGGACGGGAAGGACTCGATCATGGTGTTGAGGTTGCGCACCGCGCCGTTGTAGTAGCGCCGCGACAGCTGGATCTCGTCCTCGATGCCGGCGAGCTTCTCCTGCAGATCGCGGAAATTCGCATCGGCCTTCAGTTCCGGATAGGCCTCGGCGATGGCAAAGAGCCTGCCGAGGGCCGCGCTCATGGCCTGGCCCACGGCCGACTGTTCGGCCACCGTGCCGCCGGCGATGCTCTTGGCGCGCAGTTCGGCGATGTCGCGGAACAGCTTGTCCTCGTGAGCGGCATATCCCTTCACCGTCTCGATCAGGTTGGGAATGAGATCGGCGCGGCGCTTCAACTGCACATCGATGCCGCTCCAGCCCTCGGAGACGAGGTTCTTGAGCTTCACCAGCGCATTGTAGGCGTAGATGAGGTAACCGATCACCGCCGCGATCAGCGCCAGGATTCCGTAGCCGAACATGCGAGTCACTCCCCTGTTGACGCGGCGATTATCGTGGCAGCGGATGACGCAATCAAGCGGATGTTGTCAGCCAAGCGCAAAGGGCCGGTCATGGCGTAGCGACGGGATGCGGCTGCGCGTCTGCGCGACCATCGCCAGGTCGATCTCGGCAAGGATGATGCCTTCTTCGGTTCCGCCATCGGCCAGCACGCGGCCCCAGGGATCGACGATCAGCGAATGACCGTAGCACTGGCTGCCACCCGCCAGCGTGCCATACTGGCAGGGCGCTATCACATAAGCACCGTTCTCGATGGCACGCGCCCGCTGCAGCACATGCCAATGCGCCTCGCCCGTCATGCGGGTGAAGGCTGCCGGCGTCGCAAGCATCTCCGCCCCAGCCTGCGCATAGGCACGGTAGAGCGCGGCAAAGCGCAGGTCATAGCAGATCGAAAGGCCGATGCTGCCTTCGGCGCAGGGCGCGATCACCGCCGTGTCGCCCGGCGCGATGGTGGCCGATTCGCGATAGACCTTGCCCGGCCCGAGATCGACGTCGAACATGTGGATCTTGTCGTAGCGCGCGGCGATGCCGCCGTCGGGCCTCAGCATGTAGGAGCGGTTGTTGATGCGACCGTCGGCGGCGCGCACGCCGATCGAGCCGATGAGCAGCCAGATGCAGAGTTCGCTGGCAAGCGCGGCCATGGCGGGCAGCACCGGATGGTCCTTCTCTTCGGGCGCCACCGGATAGAGCAGCCCGTCGCGCGTATCGAGGCCGGCGCAATACTCGGGCGTGGCGACGAAGCTTGCTCCCTGTGCCGCAGCGTCGCGGATCATCCGGGCGAGGACCGCGATGTCATGCGCCACATCGGGCGTGGCGGAATTCTGGATACAGGCGGCGCGAAAGCTCATCGCCGCAGTCTAGTCTTGGCTGGTACAGCTTGGCCAGACGCTTCCGGCATGTCGAGGAAAGAGCGGATGACATGCAGGCCGGCGCGGGACTTCAGGCAGATGAGCCATTCCGACATGACCGCCGCCCAGTCCGACATGGCAAGGCTACGCAGCCGCGAGTCGGTGGAAAGCTCGCCTTCCGACATGATGGCGACTCCCAGGCCCTGGGCTACCGCCTCGCGCACTGCCTCGCGGCCCTCGATCTCGATGATGCCGGCGGGCTTCAGACCGCGGCGGCGCAGCTCGTCGGTCAGCAGCCGCCGCGTCACCGAACCCTCCTCGCGCAAGATCAGCGGCCGCGTCATGAGGCTTTCGAGCGTGGCACGGACGAC
>JBGSNJ010000229.1:0-2696 GCA_041739715.1 Aestuariivirga sp. | reverse complement strand
CCCAGCGGCGAGCGACAGCGCAGTCTGGCGGCCACCGATCAGTTCGAGATAGACCTCGGCCAGGAGTTCGGAATCGAGCAGCGCGCCGTGCTTGGTGCGCTTGGTATTGTCCACGCCGTAGCGGCGGCACAGCGCATCGAGGCTGTTGGGGCCGGTGGGGTGCTTCTGCCGCGCGATCTGCAGCGTGTCGATCACCCGCTCCGGCGGCAGCGGCGGCTTGCGCAGATAGGAGAGTTCCGCATTGATGAAGGCCATGTCGAAGCTGGCATTGTGAATCACCAGAACCGAATCGGCGATGAAGGCCAGGAGTTCTTCGGCGATGGCCTCGAAGACCGGCTTGTCCTTCAGGAAAGCCGATGACAGGCCATGCACCGCTTCGGCCTCCGGCGGCATGTCGCGCTCGGGATTGATGTAGACGTGGAAGGTCTTGCCGGTGGCGACATGATTGAAGAGTTCGACCGCCCCGATCTCCACGACGCGATGGCCGGCAGCAGGTTCCAGCCCGGTGGTTTCGGTATCGAGGATGATCTCTCTCATGAGGGTCCGCTGCGCTTCGATTCGATATCTGCCAGAATAGCCGCAACCTGTCGGCGTGCCGCCTGCAGGCCCTGCGCGCTGTCCACAAGATAATCGGCGCGCCGCCGTTTTTCCGCGTCCGGGATCTGGCGGGCCAGGATCAGTTCAAGCTTTTCCGCCGTCATGCCCGGTCGCGCCAGGGCCCGCGCGCGCTGCACCTCCGGCGGAGCCGTCACCACCACGACCCTATCAACTTCCCTGTCTCGTCCGGTTTCGAATAGCAGTGGAATGTCGAGCACGGCGATGGCAGCGCCTCGCGCGCGACAGTCAGCGAGGAACGCCTGCTGACGCGCACGCACCAGCGGATGGACGATCGCCTCGATCCGTGGAAGCAGTGTCTCGTCCCTGGCGATCGCTGCAGAGAGCTGGGCGCGATCGACCTTGCCGTTTCGAATCGCCTCCGGTACGAGCCTGCCCAGCGGGGCCACTGCGGCTCCGCCGGCATCGTAGAGCCGGTGAACTTCGGCGTCGGCATCGAGGACAGGAATACCCTCAGCTGCAAACATGCGCGCCGTCTCGCTCTTGCCCATGGCGATGGAGCCGGTGAGTCCGATGACGATCATGGCCGATAGGTCGGATCAATGTCGCGGGCCGTGAGGTCGTAAAGCTCACGGGTGACCACGGGCCTGCGGCCAAACCATTTTTCGAAACCAGGCACGGCCTGATGCAGCAGCATGCCCAGCCCGGTCACGACGGGATGACCGGCAGCCTGCGCGGCCGTCAGCAGATCGGTGACCAGCGGCGTATAGACGATATCGGCAACGACGGCGCTGGACGGCAGCTCGGCAAGACTGATGTCCAGTGGAGCCTGACCAGCCATGCCGAGCGAGGTCGTATTGATCAGCAGGCTGGCTTCGGCCAGTTCGACGGCCCGCCGATCCCAGCTTACTGGCCTTGTACCGGAACCGAAACGATCGGCGATTGCCTGAGCACGCGGCAGGGAACGGTTGACGATGCAGAGTTCTGCAATGCCTTCGGCCAGGAGATTGCCAGCGATCGCTGCGGCCGATCCGCCGGCCCCCAGCAGGACGACTTTGCGATTGCGAAGGTCCAGTGCCGGGACAGTCGATTTCAGGTTTGCCAGAAAGCCCAGGCCATCCGTGCTTGTCCCGTAGAGCGTTCCGTTCTCCATATAGACGGTGTTGAGGCTGCCGAGGCGCCGGGTCTGTTCGTCCGCTACCGTGACGAGTCTGAAGACCTCTTCCTTATGCGGCATGGTCACGTTGCAGCCGGCGAAGCCATTGGCTCTCAGTCCCTCGACAAAAGCGCGGAGATTCTGCGGTTCGACCGGGAGACGGGTGTAGCTTCCAGCAATGCCATAGGTCTTCAGCCAGTAGCCATGAATCAGCGGCGAGCGCGAATGGGCAATCGGCCAGCCGATGACGCAGGCCTTGATCATGATGCGATCTCGCCTTCGCTGCGCAGGAAATCCAGCAGCGGCAGGAGGGGCAGGCCGAGGATCACGGTATGGTCCCCGGAGATGCGGCTGAAGAGCTGGAGTCCAAGTCCTTCCACCTTGTAGCCGCCGACCGTGGTGAGAATGTCCTCACCGAGCTTCGCGATGTATTGATCGAGAAAGGCCGGTGACCACTCCCGCATGGTGAGTTCGGCCCTGGCATCATGCCGCCACACGACACTGCCATTTCGAGCACAGCAGAGGGCGGAATGAAGGGTATGGCTGCGGCCGCGCAGCGCCGCGAGCTGCTTGCGGGCATCTGCCACGTCGAGCGGTTTGGCATAAATCCTGTGGTCGCAGATCAGCGTCTGATCTGCACCAAGTACCAGCGCATCCGGACGGAGGCCGGATACGGCCAGCGCCTTTGCTTGGGCAAGGGCCGGTGCCACATCATCGAGGCGCCACTGGGGATTGGCGGACCGCAGGCGATCCTCATCGACATCGGGCCGTGCCGTCGCGAAAGACACTCCGGCATTGGTCAGCAGTAGCTGCCGCGTCGGACTTGTCGAGGCGAGGATCACTATCATTTGGACGTCGCAGCTTCGCTTTCGGTATTGGCGATCAGATTCAGGATGGATGCGGCGGTTTCTTCCACCGAGCGCCGGGTGACGTCAATCATCGGCCAGTTGTTTTCGGTGCAGAGCGACTTGATGAGGACCATTTC
>JBGSNJ010000186.1:0-5604 GCA_041739715.1 Aestuariivirga sp. | reverse complement strand
AAGCGGCAGACGCAAATCAGGCGACGATGATGACCTGCCCGGTGATCGCGCCCTCGACGCTCTTGGCATAGGCGAGACCGACCCGCGCCGACGACACCGGCTCATGGCCAGGGAAGAATCCGTTATACTTCTTCACGGATTCTTCGAGCAGGCCCGGGCTCACCACGTTGATGCGGAGGCCGCGCGGGAGCTCGATGGCCGCCGACCTGACGAATGCGCCAATCGCGCCATTGACCGCCGCGGCGTTGGCGCCCTGACGGATCGGGTCGCGGTCCAGCACGCCGCTGGTAAGGGTGATCGAGCCATTGTCGTTCAGAAGGTGCTGGCCGATCAGCGTGAGATTGATCTGGCCCATCAGCTTGTCGTCGAGGCCCTTGCGGAAATCGGCAGCGGTCATCCTGTCCAGGGGACCGAAATGGGTGTGCCCGGCCGTTGTAACCACGGCATCGAGCTTGCCCGCCCTCTTGAACATCGCGCGGATCGAGGCCTCGTCCTTCAGGTCAACCGTGACATCGCCGGAGGTTCGCCCGGCCCGGATGATCTCGTGGCGCCGGCCAAGCTCGGCCGCTGCAGCCTTGCCGACCGTACCTGTCGCGCCGACGATGAGGATCCGCATCTTACTCACCGTCCTCGGGACGCTTCAGGCTCTTCAGCTTGGCGAAGACCGAGTCGGCATCATAGGTCTTCTCGCGCTCGGGTTCGGCCTGCGGCTCGGGCTCGCGCGCGGCTTCGGCGGCGGCATAGGCGGCTGTTCCTTCGATCTCCGCGGCGGGAATAAGGGTCCGGGGGGCGGCCGCGTCCGGCACCACTTTGCCCGCCTTGCGGGCGGCCTTCTGGACGGCGAAATCAAGGTCGAGCTGCGAGCACAGGCCCAGCGACACCGGATCGACCGGCTTGATGTTGCTCGAGTTCCAGTGGCTGCGGTCCTTGACCGAGGCGATGGTCGACTTGGTGGTACCGACCAGCTTCATGATGGCAGAATCGGGAAGCTCCGGATGGTAGCGCAGCAGCCAGGCGATGGCGTCCGGCCGGTCGCCGCGGCGCGACACGGGCGTATAGCGCGGACCTGCGGTCGAGCGCTGAACAGGAATATTGACCTTGGATTCGAGGATCTTCAGCCGGTAGCTCGCGTCGGCTTCCCCCCTGGCGATCTCGTCGCGGGTGAGCTGCCCGCCGGTGACCGGGTCCATGCCCTTGATGCCGGCGGCCACGTCGCCATCGGCGATGCCCTTCACCTCCAGCTCATGCAGGCTGCAGAAATCGGCGATCTGGCGGAAACTGAGCGCGGTGTTCTCCACCAGCCAGACGGCGGTGGCCTTGGGCATGAGGGGTGCGCGGGACATGGTTTTTTCGCTCCTTGGGAACCGGCTGAGGTTCCCTGTCTCAAGGACAACTTGTTGGGGATGGCCCCATATAGTTCAGCAGGCGCGCCGACGCAAATGTCTTTTCGCCTGGCCGGTCAGGCGAGCAGCACGATCTTGCCGATGTGTTCCGAGGATTCCATCAGCGCATGGGCAGCGGCGGCCTCGGCCAGCGGAAAGGTCCGGTAGATCCGCGGGCTGAACTGTCCTGCCGCGATCAGCGGCCAGACCGTTTCCTCAAGCGCACGGGCAATTTCGGCCTTCTCCGCCACGGAGCGCGGCCGGAGCGTGGAGCCCGTGAGCGTCAGGCGCTTCAGCATGATCGGCATCAGGTCCACCTCGACCCGCGAACCGGCCTGGAAGGCAATGTTCACGATCCGCCCATGCAGGGCCGCGGCCTTGAGGTTGCGGGCGACGTAATCGCCGCCGACCATGTCGAGGATGACATCGGGCTGAATGGATTGCCCGGCCAGTTCGGCGACGAAATCCCGGGTCCGGTAGTTGATCGCCAGATCGGCGCCGAGATCAAGGCAAGCCTTGCACTTCTCGTCGGACCCCGCCGTCACTACCACGCGGGCGCCCAGCGCCTTGGCCAGCATGATGGCCGTCGTACCGATCCCGCTGGAGCCGCCATGGATCAGCAGGGTCTCGCCAGCTGCCAGCCGGCCCCGGTCGAAGACATTGGTCCACACGGTGAAGAAGGTCTCGGGGATCGCGGCGGCCTCGGCGAAGGAAAGGCCTGGCGGCACGGGCAGGGCATTGTCCTCATGCACCACCGCGAACTCGGCATAGCCCCCGCCCGGCACAAGGGCGCAGACGCGGTCGCCTACCTCATAACGCTTCACGCCAGGTCCAAGACCTGCCACTTCGCCGGCAATCTCAAGGCCCGGCGTGTCCGGAGCTCCCGGCGGCGGCGGATAGGCACCCTTGCGCTGGAGGCAGTCCGGCCGATTGATCCCTGCGGCCTTCACATGTACCAGGACCTGTCCCGGTCCGGGAACGGGAACCGCAATCTTGACCGGCTGCAGGACTTCAGGCCCACCCGGCCTCGTGATGGCAATGGCAGTCATCTGCTGCATGGAGGCACTCCTTGCGACTTGGCTCACAGAATGGGTTGATCGTTACTGCCCTGCAATGACAAAGTCAGGTGCAAAGGAGCATGCCCATGGACCCGGATGAACCAACCAAGAAGAAGGCCAACATGGTTATCGGGGAAAACCTCGAAGCCATTTCGCTTGCCGAACTGGAACAGCGGATTCACGCCTTGGAGTCGGAGATTCAGAGAGTCAGAGCCGAAATTGGCCGGAAACTGGCCTCTCGCAATGCTGCTGACGCATTTTTCCGGAGCTGAGCCGAGGAATTCTACTTACCCGAAGGGAAGTGTTAACCTTTTGGTAAGGAATTAACCTTAATATGAATAATTGCAATCCAGACTTTCTGGGTTCTCCGAGTGGCTCCTGTCCACTCTGTTTGACGCCTCCCTGTTAAAAACTATAAGCCGCGCTTTTTGCGCGGCTTTTTTTGGCATCAGGCTTGCTTCTCCTTTGCCCGTAACCCACAGCCCGGGGTTGTTGACCGATTATGACGCAGGCTTCATGATCGGAAGGCTTGGGCACAATTTTATGTGACCGATTAAGGAACCATTGAGCATGTCCGGCCCGCAGACTGCGACCATACCGGTCGATTTCCTCGCCCGCTTCACCGCCTCCGAACAATTCGAAAAGGTGTTCAAGGAAGGCATGGGCCTGGTGGAAGAGACCGCCAACTATCTTGATGGCGAGGGCCGCAAGGACGCCCGCCTGCTCGATCGCCACGGCGCCGTCGCCTATGCCACCGAGAGCATGCGCCTCACTACCCGCCTGATGCAGCTTGCCTCCTGGCTGCTGCTGCAGCGGGCGATCGGTTCCGGCGAGATGAACCAGGAAGATGCCGGCAAGGAAAAGCACCGGATCAGCCTGACCGATATCGGCCGCGGCAATCCCCTCCAGGGCGGCGAGCAGCTTCCCGCCGGCCTGATCGACCTTGTCGAACGGTCGCTGCGCCTTCACGGCCGCGTCCTGAAACTGGATGTGATGGTCAACATGCAGGCCAAGGCCATCCAGCAGCAGGCCAATCCAGTGGACCATCATCTCGACCGCATCGCGTCGGTGTTCAACGCCGCACGCGGCTGACTGCAAGTTGATATCCTTGTCCTAACCGACTAATCGGTTCCAACGGGAGCCGTAGGTCAATGACCATCCATTTAGGGCAAGCTCAACCACTGACCGGCATGGTGCTGGCAGGTCTCCTGTACCTAGCGCCGGCAGCCGTTGCCGCCACCAAACAGCCCGAGCTCCCCGCCACTGACGCCGAGCGAAAGGCCTATGCGACCGACATCTGCGGGGCGATCTCGGCCAATGCCTCGGCACACGGCCTGCCGGAGCATTTCTTCGCCCGGCTGATCTGGAAGGAAAGCCTCTTCGACCCGGGCGCCGTCAGCCCCAAGGGCGCCCAGGGCATCGCACAGTTCATGCCGGGGACGGCCAAGCGGCGGAACCTCGATGACCCCTTCGACCCGAAAGCCGCGCTGGCCGCATCGGCCGCCTATCTGGCCGAACTCAGGTCAATGTTCGGCAACCTGGGTCATGCTGCAGCGGCCTACAATTCCGGCGAGGATCGCACCCGCCGCTGGCTGGCCGGCAAGACCACCCTGCCCCTGGAAACTCAGGACTATGTCCTGTCGATCACCGGCTATGGTCCCGAGGAGTGGAAGCAGGAAACCGCGAAAGCCGTCACGACCATCGGCAAGGCCGGCGATTTCACCAGCCAGTGCCAGTCCCTGGTGATGCGCGAGCTTTCGCCGCAGACCGCCCCGGGCGAACGCGGCGACTGGAAGCCCTGGGGCGTGGTGCTGTCCGGCGGTTTTTCGGAATCCCGGGCCCTGATCGCTTTCCGCACCATCCGCAACCGTCATGCCGCGCTCATCGGCACGGAAAGGCCCATGGTGGTGCGAAAGAAGAACCTCAGCATGGGGCGCCGCAGCGTGGTGCGGGTAATGGTGGGCCGCGACGACCGCAAGGCCGCCATCAAGCTTTGCAAGCAACTCACGGAAAGGGGCGCGGCCTGCCTGGTGGCCCGCAACTGACGCAAGAAGCCCGGCGCGGGCGCCAGGCTCTGCAGACCGCCGCGACGGCAGATTACTTCTTGAGGAAGCCGAACTTCTGGTTGAATTTTGACACGCGGCCGCCACGGTCAAGCATGGTCTGCTGGCCGCCGGTCCAGGCCGGGTGCGACTTGGGGTCGATATCCAGGTTCATCGTGTCGCCGGGCTTGCCCCAGGTGGTGCGGGTCTGGAACTTGGTGCCGTCGGTCATCACCACGTTGATCATGTGGTAGTCGGGATGAATGCCGTCCTTCATGGCGAATACTCTCTTCTGGCGCGAAACCCGCGCGCGACTGCTAGGGGGTTGTCTGGTTTCGGCGGCGTCTATACAGGAAGGCAGACAAGGAGGCAAGCAGCCCGGCCATGAGCAACCCCTACGAAGACGAGGCCCGGCGCCGGCCCAAAAGCCGCAACCTCAAGCCGCTCCTGAAGCTCACGCCCTACCTCGGCCGCTACAAGCTGCAGATGGTCCTGGCGCTCGTCGCCCTCCTGGCGGCGGCAATCGCCACCCTCACCGTGCCCGTGGCAGTGCGCCGAGTCATCGACAACGGCTTCATCGCCGACAACGTGGAACTGGTGAACCAGTATTTCGCCGTCATGCTGGCGGTTGTCCTCGTGCTGGCCATCGGCTCCGCCACCCGGTTCTATTTCGTCATGTGGCTGGGCGAGCGCGTGGTGGCCGATATCCGCGACGCCGTGTTCAGCCACCTGCTCCACCTCAGCCCGTCTTTCTACGAGACCCAGCGGACCGGGGAAGTCCTGTCGCGGCTGACGGCGGATACCACCCAGATCAAATCGGCCTTCTCCTCGACCGCATCGATCGCGTTGCGCAACCTCGTGATGCTGATCGGCACCGTGGCAATGATGGTCTACACCAGTCCGCGGCTGGCGGGGCTGTCGCTGCTCGCCATTCCGCTGGTGGTGCTGCCACTGGTCATCTACGGGCGCAAGGTACGCAGCCTGTCGCGTGAGGCCCAGGACGAGCTGGCCAATTCGGCCGCCTTCGCCCAGGAGCGGCTCAACGCCATGACCACGGTGCAGTCCAACGTGCAGGAACGCGCCAGCCAATCCGTCTTTGCGGCGGCCACCGAACGGGCTTTC
>JBGSNJ010000185.1:0-17421 GCA_041739715.1 Aestuariivirga sp. | reverse complement strand
GCGCCAGCACCGGTGGCTGACGCCTTCCGCAATGCGCTCTTGACACTTTATTCCTGATATGCCTATAGTCCTAGCGCTCGCCCCGCTTGGGGTCCTGGTCGCGACGGCGGCCTCGGATGGGATCGAGCGGCGGGCCTGCGGGCTGGAGGAACGTACCTCCGGCTCCCGGGAACGGAACGCAAGGCCCCGGGGGCATTATGACCCTCGCGCCGCAAGGCAACTGGCCGGCAGGCACTGCCGGTTTCGAAGCGCCTTGCGTTCTGCCAAAGTCCCGCCGGCCGCGGGCGCTGTTTGGGCGCTTTCGACCAGCCACCTTCTATCCCCGCGCTGGGCAGCGCCCGCGCCACCCTCTCGGGCCCTCGAGAGGAACCCACCCCGGAGGCGGCCGGAACCGCCTCGTCAGCCATCCTCCATGTCCCGGCGCCTGAAACGATTGCAACTTCGCCCGTCGTCTCCACCTCGATCCGTCATCCCGGCGAAAGCCGGGATCCCCCGACGCGCCCCGATGGACCCCGGCCTTCGCCGGGTGACGGAACAAAGGTAAGCCAGCACGAGGCGTGCACGGGTCAGCAGCCAGGTGCCTTTCAGCGGCACGCGAAGCGCAGACCGGTCTAGCGCGCCAGGCCCTTGGTGAAATCGGCCACGTCCTTGTCCAGCACCATCAGCTGCTGCGCTTCGGCCGCGGCCTTCGGATAGGCCTCCACATCGACCACCGCCGCCGCCTGGCCCGGCACATGGGGCTTGCCGTCGCAGTAATAGAAGTACTCGGTGGTCCGCCGGGCGATGCCGAAGGGTCCGTCCTCGATGAAGGCGTGGCGGAGGTAGTCTACCCGCGTTCTGGCGATGCCGTAGGTCTGGCGGTTCACCATGCTGAGCCGCGTCTCAGAGCGGCCGCACTCGCCCGCGTCGATGCGGATGATGCTGTGCACCCGCCCGTCGGGCTCGCGGTAGATGCGCCACTCGCCGCCTTCGGCGGACTGCACATCGCTCACCGGACGTGCCAGCAGCTTGAGGCCATCGACCGGCGACTCCAGTGCGGAGGTGATCGAGTCGAGGGCGCAATCGGCGGAGGCCGGCACCGCGGCGGTGCAGAAAAACAGTGCTGTGAACAGGGCTCTCATCAGGCAGTCTCCGGTCTCGCCGCAGGCTGCCACCGGCTGACGGCAATGCCAAGCAGGATGAGGGCCAGGGCCAGCGCCACGTTCCAGTTCAGCGCCTCGCCCAGCAGCAGCGCCCCGAGCAGAACGGCATAGACGGGGACGAGATAGTTTGAATAGGCCACGAAGCTGGGGCCGGTGCGGTGGATCAGGCGGTACATCAGCAGCGTGGCGATCGCCGTGGGCAGCACGCCGAGGCCGATGACCGACCACGCGGCCACCGGTGCCACGCCGTGAAGGCCGGACGGGTTCGTGGCGCCCGCGAAGACCAGTCCCATCAGCGCGGCCGCGAGGCAGACCGAGGCCGTCTGCTTCACCGGATCCTCGATCCCCATGCGCTTGGCCGCAATGGCATGGACGGCATAGCACAGGCAGGCCAGCAGGATCGCCGCTTCGCCCATCAGTTCCTCGCCGCTGAGCGAGAGCGTGAACAGCGCGTCCGGCCCGATCAGCACCACGATGCCGGCGAAGCCGAGCAGGAAGCCTGCGGATTTCGGCAGGGTCAGCGGTTCGCCGGGCAGGAAGAAATGCGCCAGCACGACAAGGAAGAGGGGAATGGCGCCCATCAGCAGGCCGGAAACGCCCGAGGCCACGAATTGCGTGCCCCAGGTGATGAGGAAGAAGGGCGCGGCATGGCCGATGAGGGCCAGCAGCGAGAACTTGCGCCATGTCTTCGTCGGTGCACGGAGCGTTTCGCCGCAGGCCCAGGCATAGGGCACCAGGATCAGTGCCGCGATCGAGAGGCGCAGCGCCATGATCCAGGCTGCGTCGAGATGCGCCACCGCGATCTTGGTCATGGCGAAGGACGAGCCCCAGGCGACCACCAGCAGGGCCAGGATCAGCCAGTCCAGGGGATGGGAGGTCTTGGGCATGGGCGCATGGGTAGGCCCATGGTAGCCGCCGCGTCAACGCGTCATCCCATTCCGGCACACATGGCTGTGGCGCAACCGTCACAGGACTCGCGGCGTCACGGCAAGGTCACATTCGCGCCCGCATTGGGCCATGCCGCGCGCCTAGAACCGCAGTATCGAAAGCGGAACGTGGTTCCGGCCTGTGTGTGGGAGTAACCAATGAAGAGCTACAAGACATCGATCATCGCGCTGGCACTGATGAGCGCCGTTGCCGGGCAGGCCCGTGCGGCCGATGAAGAGGTTGCAACGCCGTCCTACGCCGATCTCGGGTTCTACCTGCGCGGCGACATCGGCTGGTCCTTTCTCGAATGGTCGGGCGACGACAGCAATGCCTTCACCGGCGGCGTCGGCGTGGGCTATCAGTTCACGGACTATCTGCGCAGCGACCTTCGCGTCGACTATGCCGGCGTCTATACCAATGGCCCCGACATGAGCGTCACCACGGCGCTGGGGAATCTCTATTTCGACATCCCCACCGGCACGGTCATCACGCCCTATCTGGGCGCCGGCGCCGGCTATGGCTGGGCGCCGGTCGACGGCGGGCCGGACAAGGACGGCTTCGCCTATTCGCTCATGGCCGGTGCAAGCTTCGATCTGTCCGACAGCCTCGACCTCGACATCGGTTACCGCTTCCGGTCGGTCATGTCGGACGGGTCGGACCCGATGGAGCATCAGGTTCTTACCGGACTGCGCTACAAGTTCTGAGGCTCGAACGAGAGTCCTCGGCACCGGCGAGGGGTGATTGCGGCCTGTCCGCGATCACCCCTTCGCTTTTGCTCTTGAACAAGCCCGGCCGATGCGGCATACGCGTTGCCGGGCTAGCCCTCCCCACCGAGGGCCGGTCCATCTGAAAGGATGGAGCACAAGATGACGATATCGAAACCGGCGCTGCGGCCGGTCAACCCGCAGTTTTCATCCGGCCCCTGCGCCAAGATCCCGGGCTGGACTCCCCAACATCTCTCTGACGCGCTTGTCGGCCGCTCGCATCGATCCGCGCCGGGCAAGGCGCGGCTGAAGCGCGCCATCGACCTGACGCGCGAGGTGCTGCAGGTCCCCGCCGACTACCGGATCGGCATCGTTCCGGCCTCCGATACGGGTGCAGTTGAAATGGCCATGTGGTCGCTGCTGGGCGAGCGCGGCGTCGACATGCTGGCCTGGGAAAGCTTCGGCGAGGGCTGGGTCACCGATGTGGCGAAGCAGCTGAAGCTCAAGGACGTGCGCAAGCTGCTGGCGCCCTATGGCGCCTTGCCGGATCTGGCCAGCGTCGATTTTTCCCGCGATGTGGTCTTCACCTGGAACGGCACGACCTCGGGCGTCCGCGTCGTCGATGCGTCTTGGATTCCGGCCGATCGCGGCGGCCTCACCATCTGCGACGCGACCTCGGCTGCCTTCGCGCAGGCCCTCGATTTCGACCGGCTCGATGTGGTGACCTTCTCCTGGCAGAAGGTGCTGGGCGGCGAGGGCGCGCATGGCGTCATCATCCTGTCGCCCCGTGCGGTGGCGCGGCTCGAGAGCTATACGCCGCCCTGGCCGCTGCCCAAGATCTTCCGCATGACCAGCGGCGGCAAGCTGATCTCCGGCATCTTCGAGGGTGAGACCATCAACACGCCCTCCATGCTCTGCGTCGAGGACTACATCGTGGCGCTGAACTGGGCCAAGGCCATCGGCGGTCTTCCGGCGCTCATTGCAAGGGCCGATGCCAATGCCGGCATTGTGCAGCGCTGGATCGACCAGCGCGGCTTCGCGCAGAACCTTGCCCGCGACGAGGCGAACCGCTCCAATACCTCGGTCTGCCTCACGCTGGAAGCGGACGAGGCTGCGCTCAAGAGGATGGTCAAGCTGCTCGAGACCGAAGGTGTGGCCTACGACATCGGCTCCTATCGCGACGCGCCGCCGGGCCTTCGCATCTGGTGCGGCGCCACGGTTGAGACATCCGACGTCGCAGCACTGATGCCCTGGCTCGACTGGGCCCATGCCCAGGCGACCGCCGCCTGATCCAGTCCGCAATTCCCTCATCTTCACATCCAGGAGTATCACATGGCTCCCCGCGTTCTCGTTTCCGACAAGCTCAGCGAAACCGCCGTCCAGATCTTCCGCGACCGCGGCGTCGAGGTCGACTACAAGCCCGATCTCGGCAAGGACAAGGATGCGCTGCTTGCCGCCATCCCGGACTATGACGGCCTCGCCATCCGGTCCGCCACCAAGGTCACGCCCAAGATCATCGCGGCAGCCCCGCGGCTGAAGGTCATCGGCCGCGCCGGTATCGGCGTCGACAACGTCGATATCCCGGCCGCCACCAGCCGCGGCATCGTGGTGATGAACACGCCCTTCGGCAACGCCATCACCACGGCAGAGCACGCCATCTCGATGATGATGGCGCTGGCCCGCCAGATCCCGGAAGCCAATGCCTCCACCCATGCCGGCAAGTGGGAGAAGAACCGCTTCATGGGCGTGGAACTCTTCAACAAGACGCTCGGCGTCATCGGCTGCGGCAACATCGGCTCGATCGTGGCCGACCGCGGCCGCGGCCTGCGCATGAAGGTGATCGCCTATGATCCCTTCCTGTCGCCCGAGCGCGCCGTCGAGATCGGCGTGGAGAAGGTGGAACTCGACGAGATCTTCCGCCGCGCCGACTTCATCACGCTGCATACGCCGCTGACCGACAAGACCCGCAACATCGTGGATGCCGCAGCTCTCGCCAGGTGCAAGAAGGGCGTGCGGATCATCAACTGCGCGCGTGGCGGGCTGGTCGCCGAGGATGCCCTCTACGACGCCCTCATGTCAGGCCATGTCGCGGGTGCGGCGCTCGATGTCTTCGAGGTGGAGCCGGCGACGAGCCACAGGTTTTTCGGCCTCGAGAACGTGGTGGCCACGCCGCATCTCGGCGCCTCCACCGGCGAGGCGCAGGAGAACGTCGCCTTGCAGGTGGCGGAGCAGATGAGCGACTACCTGATCAATGGCGCGGTCTCCAACGCGCTCAACATGCCCTCGATCTCGGCCGACGAGGCGCCGCGCCTGAAGCCCTTCATCGGCGTGGCCGAGAGGCTCGGTTCCTTTGCCGGCCAGCTCACCGACGATCCGATCACCGGCATCGTCATCGAATATGCCGGCGAAGTGGGCGAGATGAACACGCGTGCGCTGACCTCGGCTGCGCTTGCCGGCGTGCTGCGGCCCATGCTGGGCACAGTCAACATGGTCTCGGCGCCGGTGGTGGCGCGCGAACGCGGCATCAGGGTGGACGAAGTGCGGCAGAGCCAGCGCGGCGCCTACGAGACCTACATCCGCCTTGCGGTGAAGACGGCCAGCATGGAGCGCTCGGTCGCTGGTACGGTGTTTTCCGACGGCAAGGCCCGCATCATCCAGATCAAGGGCATCGACATGGAGGCCGAGTTCGGCCGCCACATGCTCTATGTCACCAACGAGGACAAGCCGGGCTTCATCGGCGCGCTCGGCATGTTGCTGGGCAATGCGGGCGTCAACATCGCCACCTTCAACCTCGGCCGTAAGTCGCAGGGCGGCGAGGCGATCTGCCTCGTGCAGATCGACGAGCCGCTGCCGGCTTCCGTGCTGGAGGCGGTGTCGCGCCTGCCGCAGGTGAAGCAGGCCAAGCCGCTGGAGTTCTGACGGTGCCTCAAGGAGAGGGCGGCGCGCCGCCCATCTTGGAGAGATCCGTGCCGTTGATCAGGAGCGCGCCTTCGGGCGTGCTCTCGATCTTCCAGGAGAGATAGCCGTCGGCCTCCTGCTTGGCCATGCCCTTGGCCAGCATGAACATGGGCGCCATCTGCTGCATGCCCATCTCGGGCGGCGCCGCGTTCATCGCGGCCATGGCCTCGTCCAGACCCTTGAGCAGGACGGTGGCCTGGCCCGCCGGCACGGCCATCGGCCCCGCCGTCATCGCGCCCTCGGCCTTGAGATTGTAGATTCTGGCAAGGACGGTGCTGGGCAGCAGCCCGATCTTCACGCTGCCCTTGGGCAGCAGCGCCTGCAGCGCCTGCTGCTCGATCTCGGGCTTCAGCGAAGGCTGCTGGGTGAGATCCATGTTGTCGAGTACCACCTTGGCGGCCGCCGCAAGATTGAAGTCGCTGAGGTCGAAGTCGATGGTGAAATCCCCCGGCACCAGGCCCGCGGCCCAGGGCGGCACGATTCCATCGGGCATCTTGAAACCGGTGAAGGTGAACTTCTCGCGCAGGTATCCTTCCTGGACCAGCCCGTTGGCGATCACCTGCACATCCGCCCTGGCCATGGCGAAGCGGCCCATCATGGTGTTGACCGTCAGGTTGTTGACCGAGGTGGTGGCGTCGAAGCTGGTGAAGATCGGCAGGGCGGCATGGACCTTGTCCTTGAGCTCGGCCTGGCCCGCCTTCATCGCATCGGGCGACGGATGGGCCACGAGCCAGGCGGCGAGGGCCAGCAGCCCCTTGGTCCGCAGGCCCTTCACCAGCGAGTCCTGCGCACCGTCGGTTGCCGCGATGGCGACATCCATCGCCGGCGTCGAGCCGTCCGGCGCGGCCGGCACGCTGATGGTCTCGTTGAAGTTCTTGAAGGTCATCTTGATGGTGCCGTCAGCGCCGCTTCCGGCCGCTGCCATAGCGGTGTTCGACGTCATGGTGCCGATGGTATAGGTCACGCGCGTGGGCAGGTTGTTCTCGGTGACCGTCTGGTCGAAGGCGAACTGGCTGTATTCCGTCGTGCTCGACTCGAAGCCGCCCAGCGCCTCGTCGAAGATGCCTGAACCCTTGATTGCTGCGACGCTACCCTTCATCTCGATCTGCCCGTCGACCTTCATCGAAAAGGCCAGCGGCTGATCCTGGTCGACCTTCCACTTGCCATTGCCTTGCGGCGTGAGGGTCATGTCGATGGGCGTGACTGAAGCTGCAAAACCTGTCTGCTTTATCTTGGCGATCAGCGGCGCGAAATCGAGCCGGGTGTTGTAGGACTCGCCGTTCGGCGTAACCGTCACCACGCCCGGTTCGTTGCCGACATAGGACTGCATCACGGCGGTGAGGCGAGCGGCCTCTTCCGGGGTGGCCGCCGCCAGGGCCTGGAAACTGGAACCCGCAAGGAACATGACGGCCAGGCCGGTTGACAGTTTCATCTCTATTCTCCGGGATGATTTGCTGGAAGCCCGGCAAGCTGACAGCGCCAACCAGAACCGTCAATACACAAGTTTGGCCGCAATCCGGCCCACAAAGCGCCGCGCAGGCACGGCTTCAATCCGCACTGGCTGGGGCCAAAGGAGGAACCGGAATGCGTTTGAAGCTTGCCTTCGTTTGTCTCGTCACCACATCCATCACCCCGGCGCTTGCAGCGGACATCGCTGCCCTGTCGCGGGTCGACGCGGTCACCGTGTTTCCCAGCGGGGCGGAAGTCACGCGCGCCGCCGAGGCCAGCATCGCAGCAGGTGAACACACATTGATCTTCGATAACCTGCCGGACGATCTGGTGCCGGAGACCCTCCGCGTCGAAGGTGTTGCCGGCGGCGACGTCGAGATCGGCTCGGTCGATGCGAGGATGGTCCATCTGCCCTCCACCACCATCGATGGCCGCCGCAAGGCGCTGGAGGCCGAGATCCGGAAACTTACCGATGAGCGTACACGCCTCGATCAGGTGATCGCCGATGCGGAATACCAGAAGGGTCTGATGCAGAACCTGGCAGCCAATGCCTTTGCGCCACCCCCGAAGGAGGGCGCTGCAAAGGCCTTTGACGCCGCCGATCTCGGCCAGCTGCTCGATCTGGTCGCAGGCAAACTCGATGCCTTCTCGCGCAGCATCCTCGAAGCGCAGGTCCGGCAGCGGGAGATCGATCAGTCGATCGCCGATCTGAACACGGCCATGGCCGCGCTGGCGCCGCAGGAACAGGCCCGCATGGTGGTCAGCGTCCATCTCTCCGCGCCGGCCGCCGCGAAGGGTACCTTCCGTCTGAAGTATCGCATCGCCAATGCCGGCTGGCAGCCCATCTATGACGCCCGGCTGACCTCGCCCGACAGGACGGCATCCGCAAGGATCGAGCTGGTGCGCCGGGCGGCCGTCGTGCAGTCCACCGCCGAGAGCTGGGACAATGTTGCACTGACCCTGTCGACGGCAAGGCCGGTTGGCGCCACGGCCGCGCCCGACATCCAGCCGCAGCAGCTCGATGGCTATGTCCCGGAGTTGGCCGAGGGCTACATGCGGGAGTCTGATGCCCTGCAGGCGCCCGCACCGGCCTCGCAGCTCGCCGGGAATGCGATCGAGGACGCGCCGAAAGAGGAGGTGCGTAAGGTGAAGCAATTGGAGGCCGAAGTTGCGGTCGCTGGCTTCCAGGCGCTCTATGCCATTCCGGGCCGCGTCTCGGTGGACAATACGGGCACGGCGAAGAATGTCCGCATCGACACGACGGCGATCGAGGCAACCCTGTCTGCGCGCGCCGTTCCGAAGCTCGACCCCACGGCCTATCTCACCGCGGCCTTCACGCTCCCCGGCGAGACGCCGCTGCTGCCCGGCACCGCCATGCTCTATCGCGATGGAGTCTTCATGGGGCAGGGCCACCTGCCTATGCTGTCGCCGGGCGAAGAGGCGAAGCTCGGCTTCGGCGCCGACGATCTCATCAAGTTGAAACGCGTGGAGGTCAGGCGGCAGACCGGAGAGGAGGGGCTCATCTCCACCAGCAACGTGGATGAGCGCGCCTATGACATCACCGTCAGGAGCCTTCATGACTTCGCGATTCCGGTCACCGTACTCGATCAGATGCCTTTCTCCGTGCGGGAAGAGATCAAGGTCACCGAGCTGCCGGGCATGACGGCACCGTCGGTAAGGGACTTCGAGAAGAAGCGGGGCGTGAGGGCCTGGACCTTCGACCTGGAACCGGATTCCGAGAAGGTCCTGAAGCACGGCTACAAGGTGACCTGGCCGGAAGGGTTCCAGGTGGGAATGAGTCTCAACTAGGCTTTGCCTCCCGCCATCAATCGTGTATGAGCCGACAACGGCCCCGGCGGAATTCCGCCCGGGGCCGTTTCCATGTGTCAAAGGAACCTGAAATGGCGAATGTTGCTGTGGTCGGCGCCCAGTGGGGCGACGAAGGCAAGGGCAAGCTGGTGGATTGGCTGTCGGAACGTGTCGATGTGGTGGTGCGTTTCCAGGGCGGGCACAATGCCGGCCACACGCTGGTGATCGATGGTGTCACCTACAAGCTGTCACTGCTGCCCTCCGGCATCGTGCGCCCCGGCAAGCTTTCGGTCATCGGCAACGGCGTGGTCATCGATCCCTGGGCCCTTGCCGGAGAGATCGACAAGCTGGCCCAGCAGGGCGTGGCGGTCAGCCGGGAGAACTTGCGGATCGCCGGAAATGCCACCCTGATTCTCTCGGTGCACCGTGAGCTGGACCAGATGCGCGAGGCGGCCGCCGGGGCTGGCAAGATCGGCACGACCGGCCGCGGTATCGGGCCGGCCTATGAAGACAAGGTCGGGCGCCGGGCGATCCGGGTCAACGACCTGCATGACCTCTCGACGATCGGCATGAAGATCGACCGGCTGCTGGCCCATCACAATGCGCTGCGCCGCGGCCTCGGTCAGGAGGAGGTTCGCGCCACCGATGTGCTGGCCCAGCTTTCCGAGATCGCACCCCGCATCCTGCCCTATTCCGACGCGGTCTGGGCTTTGCTCGATGACGCCCGGCGCGAAGGCAAGCGCATCCTGTTCGAAGGCGCCCAGGGCATCCTGCTCGATATCGACCACGGGACTTATCCCTATGTCACCTCGTCCAACACGGTGGCGGGACAGGCAGCGGCGGGCTCCGGACTCGGGCCTTCGGCCATCGGCTATGTACTGGGCATCGCCAAGGCCTACACCACCCGGGTCGGCTCCGGTCCTTTCCCCACCGAGCAGGAAAACGACATCGGCGAATACATCGGCCAGCGCGGCCGCGAATTCGGCACGGTGACGGGGCGCAAACGGCGCTGTGGCTGGTTCGATTCGGTTCTCGTGCGTCAGGCGATCAAGACCGGCGGCATTCATGGCATTGCGCTGACCAAACTCGACGTTCTCGACGGCCTTGAGGAAATCAAGGTCGGCGTGGGTTACGAACTCGACGGCAAACGCATCGACCGCTTCCCGGCGGCCGAGGAGGCGCAGAAGAGGGTCGTGCCGATCTATGAAAGCTTCGAGGGCTGGAAGGGTACCACGGCCGGTGCGAGGTCCTGGGCGCAGCTGCCGGCCCAGGCCATCAAGTACGTCAAGTATCTTGAAGAGTTGATCGAATGCCCGGTGGCGCTGCTTTCGACCTCACCCGAGCGCGACGACACGATCCTGATGAAAGATCCATTCGAGGATTGACGGGCGAGCGCCGGAATCTGCTACCGCCGCTTGTTGTTGCCGGGCCGCAGCGATTTGCCGAGGATATGTTCGTCACGCCCGATGACATGGGCCGTCGATCCGACGATGAGCGGATCCGGGCCAGTCACCACCTTGCGATTCTTGTTGGGATAGGGAAGCGACGAGAGGAAGTGCTGCATGCAGGCGAGCCTGGCCCGCTTCTTGTCGTCGGACTTGATGATGATCCAGGGCGCATCCGCCGTGTCGGTGTAGAAGAACATCGCCTCCTTGGCTTCGGTATAGTCGTCCCACTTGTCCAGCGAGGCCTTGTCGATGGGCGACAGCTTCCACTGCTTCAGCGGGTCCTTGTCGCGCGACTCGAAGCGGTGCTTCTGTTCTTCGCGGGTGACCGAGAACCAGTATTTGAAGAGCCTGATGCCGGAGCGCACGAACATGCGCTCGAGGTCTGGGCACTGGCGCATGAATTCGAGATAGTCGTTGGGCGTGCAGAAGCCCATGACCCGCTCGACGCCGGCGCGATTGTACCAGGAGCGATCGAGGAACACGAGTTCGCCGCCCGAGGGAAGATTCTCGATGTAGCGCTGAAAGTACCATTGGGTCCTCTCGCGGTCGGTCGGCTTCTCGAGCGCAACCACCCGCGCGCCACGTGGGTTGAGATGTTCCATGAAGCGCTTGATGGTGCCGCCCTTGCCCGCCGCATCCCGGCCCTCGAAGATCACGATGATGCGTTCGTCAGCGGCCTTGACCCAGTTCTGGACCTTGAGGAGTTCCACCTGCAGCTCCGCCATCTGCTGCTCGTAGACCTTGGTGCCGAGACGCGTGCGATAGGGAAACTCGCCGGTTTCGAAGGCGTGGCGGATGGCCTCGGGATCGTTCCGCATCCGCTGTGGGGTTTCGCGTTCAATCCGCCCTGGCGCCGGGCCGGGTTTCGGTTCCGACGGTGGTGCAGGAGTGGAAGGACTCCCGGATGCCGCGGTTGGGGATGTCTCGGTATCGGCCATGCGAGCGTCCTCGATGATGGAACGGCCAGCCTGACCCATGGCCGGTGCCGGGCCATTGATCGAAATCAAGACTGTCACACTTTTGTCAGAAGTCGCGGCGTTCGACGAAGAAACCGTAGAGCGAGGTAAAAATGCTGGCGTTGAACACCGTGTAGAACAGCTGGAAGATGGCCATCAGGGCTATTCCGAGAATGGCCCCACCCAGCGGTGCAATGCGCTCGAAGGCGGCGATGATGGTCAGAAGCACCAGCGCCGAGACCAGGACGGCGGCCGCGTTGAGTGCGAACACGGCTGCCAGCGGCCAGAAATTGCCTTCGCTGACATTCCAGGCCTCGCGAAATCCGAAATCCGTCCGTCCCAGCGCGACAGCGGGGAGCTTGATGGACAGCCGCGTGGCAATGCTGCCAAGCAACAGGGCCGCAGGAAACAGGACAATCGACGATGCGGGCGGCAGGTTCAGCGACACGAGCGCCAGCATCAGAATCGGGCCCAGGACCATGAGCATGATGACCAGGGTGTTGATGCAATAGCGCAGGGTCTCGCGATCAAACCGCAGGGACGGGCCGATCTCATCGCGCAGGATGAAGCGGTGCCAGCTGACGGCAATCGAACAAATGGCGACGAGGCTTCCCGCTGCCGTCAGCAGTTGAATGAGAACCGCGCTGCTGTCGAGCGTGGCGGCTGTCGGGTCAGCAGGCGGCGGTGGCGTGAACTGCCATTCGATCAGGCCAAGCAGGAACAGGATGGGTACCCAGTACCGTCCGAAGCGGACCGCCATGCCGGCATAATTGACCACTGAATTCAGGGCGTGGCCGATGGCTTGCAGAGGGGGGAGTTTTCGCATGTCTACCGTGCTGATCCTGGGCGGAACCTAGACAAGTAGGCTGCGAATTGAAAGGCCAAACTCAGGCGGCGCTGCGTCCCGCGGCTGGTGCGGAACGGCTCCGGCGGGTCAGGCCCTTGGCGAAGTTTCTCATGATGATTCCCGCCAGATCCGTCTCGTTGGCCGGCCGGTCGAGCAGGTAGCCCTGGGCAAGATCGCAGCCGAGGTCGCGCAGGGCAGTGTACTGCTTCTGCGTCTCGATTCCTTCTGCGGTCACGGTCAGGCCGAGACCATGGCCCAGCTTGATGATCGAGCGCAGGATGCTGCGGGCGGTCTGCGTCTCGTCGAGCGCCTGCACGAAACTGCGGTCGATCTTGAGTTTCGAGAAGGGGAACTTCCACAGATAGCCGAGGCTGGAATAGCCCGTGCCGAAGTCGTCCAGCGATATCGCAACGCCCATGTCGCGCAGCATGCGCAGCTGTCCGAGGACCAGTTCCGAGTCATTGAGGAGCGTACCCTCGGTGATCTCCACTTCGAGTCTGTAGGCTGGGAGCCTGGCTTTTTCGAGCGCATTGCGGACGTCGTTGATCAGGGAGCCCGACAGGAACTGCGATGGCGAGAGGTTGACAGCGACCACCAGATGCTGCGGCCAGGTCGCGGCGGTGCGGCAGGCCTGCTCGAGGCAATTGGCGCCAATGCCGTTGATCAGGCCCAACTGTTCTGCAACCGGAATGAACTCGGCTGGAGAGACGAGCCCGAGTTCAGGATCATCCATCCGGATCAAGGCTTCGAAGCCGTTCAACTCGCCGGTGCGGATATTGTAGACCGGCTGGTAGTTCAGATGGAAGCCATGATTGGCCGCAGCAGCCGCGACAGCCCGCTGGACGGCGGCCTGGCGGCGCATGTCCTTGGCGATTTCCGGATTGAAGAAGCCATAGCCCGGTGCGCCCTGTTCCTGCGCGGTATGCAGGGCGATCTCTGCGCTGCGCATCAGGTCGGCCGGTGTGTCGCCGTCGCAGGAGCTCAGTGCGATGCCGGCCGTCGCCTGCAGCGTGCAGATGCTGTCGCCCAGGCTTGTCGGCTCTCCGAGGCGTGCGGTGAGCTCCTTTGCGAGACTGAGGACCTCGGCCGGGTCGGGTGCCTGATCAACCCAGAGGCCAAATGTGAGCCGGCCGATGCGGGCAACTTCGAAACGCCCGTTGGTAAAGCTGGTAAGGCGCTGCGCCGTGGCGATGGCGACTTGATCGCGGGCTTCGTCACCCAGCATGCTGTCCATGCCCGTAAGCGGGGCAACGTCGCAAATGATGAGGGCGCTCTTCGGCGGCTTCTGCCCTGCATCTGAAATCTTGCGTTCTGCCAGCTTGAGCAGGGCCGAGCGATTGATCAGGCCGGTCAACTGATCGCGCTGCGCCAGCCACTCGAGTTTCTGCTCGACGATGGCTCGCTCGCGGTTGCGATACCAGAAGCCAAGGACGCAGGCGCTGATCAGGAAGAATCCGATTGCCGCAGAGGCCTGGCTTGCCATGCTGCTGAACAGCGCCTGGCGCTTCGCCTGGTCGATGTCGGCGACGATCCATCCGATGATTCCTTCATCGCCGACGACCGGGACGATGGCAGTTGCCTGAATTCGCGAGTCTTCGCCGCGGCGGATGCGCGTGTCCTCGCGTTCCTCTCGAAGCGCAGGAGCGAAAGCCGGGTCGACAACCTCGATGAGCTGGCGGGTACCCTGTCGGGCAGTCCGTCCATCCGACATGAGTCTCAACTGGCCACGGGCGTCATAGACACGGAAGGCGGATACCTGCCCGGCGCGCCGGACGAGTTCGAGAGAATTGTAGGTGCTGGAGGAGGGCGGCATTCCGGCGATGATGTCGCTGAGGTCGGGAATGCTGTGCGAAAGCCCTTCGGACCAGCCCTTGGCGTCGATGCGGGCCTCGGCCTCAAGCAGGCGTGCTGTTGCAGCCTCGTTGAAGGCATAGCCGGCGAGTCCGATCAGGCTCGCGAGGGCGACGAAGCCGGCGATCGGGCTTGCACGCTTGATCAATCTCGAACGCGAGAGACCCTTGGTCACGTGACGCCACCGTCCATAAAAAAACCCCTGTTCTTCCCCAACTGAACGTTCTGCCACCAAGGGTGGAAGCAAGAGTAAACAAACCAGACTGGTCACAGGATCGCTCAACTCATGATTAATGGAGTCTATCGTGCTTTGCCGTCAGCACTTGTCCTTGCGCTCGCCATTCTGGCGAGTTTGGTCATGGTGCTACAACCTGCCGCCGCAGGCCCCTATCTCGACTACGCGACGAGGCTTACGCAGTCACCGCCGGACGGCGCACAGTACCGCCCGGATCTGGAAGAAGAACTGGCTAGCCTCGCGAATGCCTATCGCAGCCAGAAGGGAAAGCCGCCGCTGCAGGCATCCGACGACTTCCTGATCGCCGCCCGGGCTCATGCGGCCGACATGATGCTGCATGATTTTGTTGGCCACCGCGCCAGTACCGGTCACGGTTTCGACAGCCGCATGAGGGTCTTTGTGGGCGACATCACGCGCTATCCGTCGCTTGGCGAGAACGCCGCGCGGGACACCCAGAACACGCCGGTGGATTCCCGCAAGGCCCGCGCGCTGTTTCAACAGTGGGTGAAGAGTTCGTCGCATGCCAAGGCGCTGCGGCGGATCGACTATGCTTTCGTGTCGAGTGGTGTGATCCAGCGCGGCGACAGCATCTGGGCGGTGCAGATCTTCTGGTCTCCACCGCGCCAGAAGGGCATCTTCCAGTAGGCTCGGTTCAGGCGGGCGCGCCGGCCGAAGGCAGGGTCTTGGGCGCCAGAAGGCGTTGGGCCGCATTTTTCACGGCCTTCTGCACCTTTTCGAAAGCCCGAACCTCGATCTGCCGGATGCGTTCGCGCGAAACGCCGAATTCCTGCGAGAGGTCTTCCAGCGTTGCCGGATCATCCTGCAGGCGCCGGGCTTCGAAGACCCGCCGTTCCCGGTCCGTGAGCTTGCCAAGCGCATCGGTAAGGAGGCTGTGGCGCATGGAGGCTTCCTCGTTCTGCACCAAGACCTCTTCCTGATTGTCGCTCTCGTCGACAAGCCAGTCCTGCCACTCGCCTTCGCCGTCCTCGCGGACATGGGCGTTGAGCGATGTGTCGCCTGAAAGGCGGCGGTTCATCGAAACCACGTCCGCTTCGGTTACGCCCAGGCGCTTCGCAATCAATGCCACCTGGTCGGGGCGGAGATCCCCGTCGTCGAGGGCCTCGATCTGGCTCTTCACCTTGCGCAGGTTGAAAAACAGCTTCTTCTGATTGGCGGTGGTCCCCATCTTGACCAGCGACCAGGACCGCAGGACGAACTCCTGGATGGATGCCTTGATCCACCACATGGCATAGGTGGCCAGCCGGAAGCCCTTGTCGGGCTCGAACTTCTTGACGGCCTGCATGAGGCCCACATTGCCTTCGGAAATGACTTCGCCGATCGGCAGGCCGTAGCCCCGGTAGCCCATGGCGATCTTGGCCACGAGGCGGAGATGGCTGGTGATGAGCTTGTGCGCCGCGTCACGGTCGCCGTGCTCCTTCCACCGCTTGGCCAGCATGTATTCCTCGTCCGGCTGCAGCATCGGAAACTGCCGGATGTCCTGAAGATAGCGCTGGAGGCCCGCCTCACCGGAGGCAATTGCCGGCAATGAAGTTGTCTGAGCCATTTTCTAGCCTTTCCTTACCCCAGGGTGGATTCTTAAAAGGAAACTACGCCAAAAATAAGACACCAGACCAGTTACAGTTTGTCACGATCATGTGTGGGTTCCCCGCAGAGCGTCTAGAAGCGCCGTCATGTCATGTGGCAACTGGCTCTCGAAATGCAAGGCCTGCCCCGAGGCGGGATGCTCGAAGCCAAGAATGGCAGCATGAAGAGCTTGTCGATTCAATGCCTTGAGAGCTTCCTTTGCCGCGTCAGAGAGGCGAGCCGCGGCACTTCGGAACCCTGCACCATAGGTTGGATCGCCCAGCAGCGGATGTCCGATATGCGCCAGATGCACGCGGATCTGGTGGGTGCGACCCGTCTCAAGGCGGCAGCGGACCAGGCTGGCCACGGGCGGATTGCCGAAGCGCTCAAGCACCTCGTAGTGGGTAATGGCTTCGCGGGCCGAACTGGCGCGCGACACGGCAATCTTCTGACGGTTGGTGGTGCTGCGAGCCAGGCTGGCGGAAATCGTCCCCTGATTGCGCTCTGGAACGCCCCAGGTGATGGCCAGATAGCTCCGCTCTAGGCGGCCGTCGCGGCCGTGGGCGGCAAATTGCTGGGAGAGGAACTGGTGTGCGGCGTCCGTCTTGGCCACCACCAGCAAGCCGCTGGTCTCCTTGTCCAGCCGGTGGACAATTCCCGGCCGCCTTACCCCGCCGATGCCCGACAGGCTGTCACCGCAATGGGCAATCAGGGCATTGACCAGCGTTCCTGTCGCGTTGCCTGCACCAGGGTGGACGACGAGGCCTGCAGGCTTGTCGATGATGATCACATCTGCGTCTTCATGGACAATGCTCAGCGGAATGGTCTCGCCCGCGGGTTCGGCCGCCACGGCCAATGGAACGATGACCGACACCTTGTTGCCCGGCACAAGCTTGTGGCGTGCCGCGGTGACAGGCTGGCCCTCGACAGTAACCTGGCCTTCCGCAATAAGGCTCTGGAACCGCGACCGGCTGATATCCGGGAAGGCCTCGGCGAGGAAGCGGTCGAGACGGCCGGCGGCGCTGGCTTCGGCCTGTAGAACCTGTGGCGTGGATGTGGACATGACCGACGAAATCGAAACTCCCCAGGCGGCTCCGGCGGCGGACCTCACGCCCGGCACACGCGCGCTGCTGCGCACGGTCTATATCATGGGGATCGTCCTGGTGCTTCTTCTGATTGCCTTGATTGGTGGAATCATCTGGAAGGCTACCAACAGGACGCCAAAAGCCAGCGAGGCCGCAGTCGTGTTCGATCTGGGCCTTGAACCGGGCGTGGCCGTTACGGGCGTGGAACTGGACGGTGATCGGATGGCTGTAACCACGAGCGAGGGCATCGTGGTCGTCGACCTCCGCAGACGGCGGGTGGAGGCCCGCATTGGACTGCGTCCGTGAGGCTTGCAACCGGGCCGGTGGGACATTATAGAACCCCTGCGCTCGCTCCCTTCGTCTATCGGTTAGGACGGCAGCCTCTCACGTTGCAAAGGCGGGTTCGATTCCCGCAGGGAGCGCCAT
>JBGSNJ010000144.1:0-4106 GCA_041739715.1 Aestuariivirga sp. | reverse complement strand
CGCCAACCTCGTCCGATGGCGGATGAAATGATTGGCCGACCGGTACGACTTCGCCCACCGCACTGCACAAGACCAATCCTCAATACCAATTGCCTTTTCATGCAACTCATTACACTGTTGCCATATTCGCCGTTCAAGAGCAGGTCATGACCGAGAAGCAGACGCCGGCCCCATCGCAGTACTCGCTCGCCGATCCGGTGCAGTTTGCCCAGAACATGGCGCGCGTCTTCGAACAGGCGGCCGCCATTGCCCGCGCCGTAGCCGAGCGGCCCGACCTCGCCAAGCAGGAGGCCGAGACCCAAGTCACGCCGATGGAGCAGGTCTCGAAGACCCTGGGGGCCGTGGCCCAGTCCTACATGGCCGATCCGCAGAAGCTGATGGATGCCCAGATGCAGCTGTGGAACAGCTATACCCAGCTCTGGCAGAGCACCTGGGCCAGGATCCTCGGCCAGGACACCCGGCCGGTGGCCCAACCCAGCCGCACCGACAAGCGCTTCAAGGACAAGGACTGGCAGGAAAACACCATCTTCGACTTCCTCAAGCAATTCTACCTCATCTCCGCCAACTGGGCGCAGGAGGTGGTGAAGAACGCCGAGGGCGTCGACGAGCATACCAAACGCAAGGCGCACTTCTATGTCGAGCAGCTGGCCAATGCGCTCTCGCCCTCCAACTTCGCGCTGACCAATCCGGAAGTGCTGCGCGCCACCATCAACAGCAATGGAGCCAATCTGATCGAAGGCCTGAAGCATCTCGAAGAGGACATGAAGAGTTCAGGCGGGCGGCTGCGCATCAGGCAGACCGACATGAGCGCCTTCGAGATCGGCCGCAACCTCGCCACCACGCCGGGCAAGGTGGTGTTCCGCAGCGAGACCTTCGAGCTGATCCAGTATTCGCCCAGCACGGCGGAAACGCATGAGTATCCGCTGGTGATCTTCCCGCCGTGGATCAACAAGTTCTATATCCTCGACCTCAACGCCAGAAAGTCCTTCGTCAAGTGGGCGGTGGACCAGGGGCTCACTGTCTTCATCGTCTCCTGGGTCAATGCCAACGAGGCGCAGGGGCGCAAGAGCTTCTCGGACTACATGCGCGAGGGATTCCTCACGGCCATCCAGGCCGCGCAGGACGCCACGGGCGCCGAGAAGGTCAATATCATCGGCTACTGCATCGGCGGCACGCTGACCGCCGCCTCGCTCGGCTACATGGCCGCGCAGAACGACAACCGGGTGAATGCGGCCACCTTCTTCACCACCCAGGTGGACTTCGAGAAGGCGGGCGATCTTCTCGTCTATGTCGACGAGGAACAGGTGAAGTGGATCGAGGACCGCATGGCCGACAAGGGCTACCTGCCCGGCAGCCGCATGGCGGATGCCTTCAACTTGCTGCGTTCCAACGACCTGATCTGGTCTTACGTGGTCAACAACTACATGCTGGGCAAGGACCCGATGCCCTTCGACCTGCTTTACTGGAACGCAGATTCCACCCGCATGCCGGCGGGTGTCCATTCCTTCTATCTCCGCGAATGCTACATGGCCAACAAGCTCTCGCAGGGCAAGATGGTACTCGACAACGTGCGCGTCGACCTGAAGAAGGTGAAGGTCCCGGTCTACAATCTCGCCGCGCGCGAGGATCATATCGCGCCACTGGCGTCGGTTTTCCGGGTCGGCAAGTTCATGGGCGGTCCGACCCGGCTGGTGGTCGCCGGATCGGGCCACATCGCCGGCGTCGTCAATCCGCCCGAGGCGAACAAGTATCAGTACTGGACCAATGACAAGCCGGCGGCGAGCCTCGATGACTGGCTGAAGGGTGCGACCGAACATGCCGGCTCCTGGTGGCCCGACTGGAAGGCCTGGATCACTGCGCGCTCGGGCAATCTGGTTCCGGCGCCGTCGCCCGGCAGCGGCAAGTTGAAGGTGATCGAGGATGCACCCGGAAGCTATGTGCGGGTCCGCGCGGAATAGGCCCCCCGTCTTGACCCGGATCAAGAGCCACAAGGGCGCCTCGTGCGATAGGAGCAAGATGCGAATCGCTTTCACTCTCGCCTTTCTGCTCATGGCCGGCCCGGCCCTTGCCCAGCAGTCCACGCTGGCCGAAGGCCGCCGCCTGTCCGAGATCAACTGCACCAAGTGCCACAGTATCGAAACCGAGGGCGAGAGCCCTCTCACCGATGCTCCGCCCTTCCGGGAGCTGGCGAAGAACTATGATCCCGAGGAGCTGACCGACGGCTTCATGGAGGGCCTCGCGGTCCGCCATCCGCTCATGCCGGACTGGGACGTGACCGAGGACCAGGCCCAGGCGCTGACCGACTACATCATGAGCCTGAAGGGATCCGAGGCGAAGACCGGCGACACCCCTGCCCTCGTCGGCTATGAGCTGCTGCGCGAGAACTGCGCCCGTTGCCACGCGCTGGATGCCATCAGCATCAGCCCGCTGGCAGCGGCACCGCCCTTCCGCGAGGTGGTGAAGAAGTATGATCCCTCGGCTCTGGAAGAAGCGCTGGCCGAAGGCATCGTCACCGGCCACAACGAGATGCCGGAGTTCGCCTTCGAGCCCGACCAGATCACCGCGATCATCGCCTACCTGGATACACTCAAGCAGCCTTGAAGCACGCGAGACGGGCGAATTCAGTCCAGCCCGATCTTCACGCCTTCGCCAAGGAGCTCGGATAGGTAACGTTTCTGGCTGGCGAGTTCCATTGCCAGGACCGTGAAACCCGACTTCTTGAAACCGTACGGGCTATTGGTGATGTCAGCTGAAACGATGTGGCCTGACAATGCAAGCAGCAACAGGTCCAGAATGGCATCGCTGTTGCGCCCGAACACGTCACCCGTGTCCGCGCTGCGCAGATGGATGGGATCGCCGTCGACCGAGAGATCCCGGGCAAATGAATGTATCTCCTTGCCAGGTAGCGACGTCCGGAACAGATCGAGGATCTGCTGATTGTCGGTTGCCAGGAACAGTTTCTTCAGCTTGGCCGCAGCCACCTGTTCAATGACCGGTTGGTAGTCCGACTGATAATCCGTATGCCGAATGTGGACGCCGAGATAAGGCCCTCCGATCTTGGCGAATCGTGCGAGCAGTTCGCGAGTCAACTGCGGCTGCAGCCTGAGTCGCATGAACACCGACACGGCATAGGGCCGTCTGCGCGGTTGCTGGTGCACAAGGAGATCGTGCGGATAATCCTGAGCGAAGTCGAAGGTGAGCGGCTCTCCTGTCTGGGTGTCGACATGCTGGTTGCGGGTGGCGTCCAGACGCGACTCATAGGACGAGACGCGCCCCTTCAGGACCGTCGGAAAAACCTCAGCGCGGTCGAACGCGGAGTGAAGCTCGCGCGCGCTCAGGATGAGGCGCGTTTGCCGCGAGATGAAGTAACGATCAAACTCGTCACCATAGCTGTCGGAACCAAACTTGGTATCCACGATGACCGAGCGGTCCGTCATTTCGGCATAGCGGCAGCATCTTTCGATCTGCGACAGCATGTCATTGAGACCGCCCCGCGGCCTGCACAGCAGCATGCGCCCAAAAGGAACATTCAATGGTTTCGTTTCCAGAGTTGCTTGTTGGAACCAACTTCAGGCGCACGTCCTTAGACCAAGTATCCATGAAAAGCGATCAGTACCGGGAGATGGGGTCTTGACCAATCGGTGTCATAGGAATACATTCTATTGCACCCATGGAACCCTTTGCTGCAAACGACCGAGACCGGAGCTGCCGGGCTTCGAAGGCCTGTACCCGACGAAAAAGGGCACCTGCGATCGCTCGCAGATGCCCCGGAATGCGTCGGCAAATGCCGCGGCGCTTAGCGCTTCGAGAACTGGAAGCTGCGGCGGGCCTTGGCCCGGCCATACTTCTTGCGCTCGACGGCGCGGCTGTCGCGGGTCAGGAACCCGGCCTTCTTGAGCACGCCACGAAGTTCGGGCTCGAAGTAGGTCATGGCACGCGACAGGCCGTGGCGCACTGCGCCGGCCTGACCGGACAGGCCACCGCCGGTGACGGTGCATTCAACGTCGAACTGCGTGGCGCGGTTGGCCAGCACCAGCGGCTGCTGCACCAGCATGCGGAGCACCGGGCGGGCGAAGTAGGTTTCGATCGCCTTGCCGTTGACGGTG
>JBGSNJ010000085.1:0-5530 GCA_041739715.1 Aestuariivirga sp. | reverse complement strand
GATACCGGACGTATTGTCATGGCAGCGGGCGCGGCGGCGATGCTTCTGCTTTCGCTCACAGGCGCCGCCCTGGTCGCGCGCCGCGCGGGTGGATGGCGGCGCTGGTTTGCGCGTCTTCGCGGTCCGTTCGCTGGCCGGTTGCACGTCGAGATAGCCCGTGTCGCAGTCATTGGTCTTGTCTTGTCATCTGTCACCGCACTTTGGATGACCGCCTCCACATTCGATCTTTTACCCGATGGCGGCACGGCGCTTGCCATCCCGACCTCCATGAGCGGTGAAATCGGCTTTGCTCCCGGTGCGATGGATCTGCTCCGCCAGACACAGGTTGATGAGATGCGGGAACTGGGCTTTCCCTATCCCGGCGACGCGACTGACGTCTTCACGCTCAAGACCGACCGGGGTACCGGCTATCTTGACCAGGGGACCGGAGCGCTGCTGGTCTGGGCCGACCTGTCAGGTTGGGAGCACGCTTCGGAAACCGTCTATATGCTGCATACCGGACACGGGGCCGCCATTCTGGGACTGGTACTGGGACTGATGGCGATCGGCGTGCCCGTTATGGGCGCAACCGGTTTGTTGACATGGCTGGCGGGCCCGCAAGGGCAACCGCGCATCCGCAACAACCAGCCGGCAGACCGGGCCGCAACGATCCTGCTTGTCGGCAGCGAGGGCGGCAGCACCTGGGGTTTCGCCGCCACGTTGCACGCCGCTCTCGCAAGGGCCGGGCAGAGCGTCCACGCAGCGCCGATGTCTGCCTTCGCCCCGAACCGCTATGTTCGTGCCGAGCGGATCGTCGTCCTCGCCGCGACCTATGGCGATGGCGATGTGCCTGCGTCCGCCAAGGGCTTTCTTGACAGGCTGGCGGCGCTCGATCGTGCACCCCGCATACCTCTTGCGGTACTCGGCTTCGGCGATCGCAGTTTCCCGGCATACTGCGCTTTTGCGAAGGCCGTTGCTTCGGCGGCCGAGGCGAAGGGGTGGTCCGAACTCATGCTGTTCGACACCGTGGACCGCCAGTCTCCTCAGGACTTTGCGCGTTGGGGCCACGCCCTCGGGGAAGTACTCGGGCTCGAATTGGAGCTTGCCCACCAAGCGGCTGCTCCCGCAACCGAAGTCCTGACGCTTACTTCGCGGCGCGACTACGGCGCGGAAGTGCAGGCGCCAACGGCGATCCTGCGTTTCGCCGCGCCGCGCACGACGCTCTGGCAGCGCCTGACGAGACGGGGCTTCTCCAATTTTCGGGCTGGCGACCTAATTGGCATCGTGCCCGAAGGCTCGCTGGTTCCGCGCCTCTACTCGTTGGCCTCTGCATCGAGGGACGGCTTCGTCGAAATAGTGGTGAAGAGGCACCAGGGCGGCCTTTGCTCGGGTCAGCTAACGGCATTGGAACCCGGCTGCAAGGTCGCTGCCTTCTTGCGTCGCAATCCCCTGTTCCAGCCAGGCCGGGGCTGCAAGCCGTTGATTCTGATCGGGGCAGGCACTGGTATCGGTCCTCTTGCCGGTTTCGTGCGCGACAATGCGCGCCGGCGCCCCATCCATCTCTTTTTCGGAATGCGCGACCCTTCCAGTGATTTCTTCTATGGCGAGGAGATAGAGGGCTGGCAGAAGGAAGGCCGCCTTTCCCGCCTCGTCATCGCCGTCTCGCGCGGAGCGCGGCCGCATTACGTGCAGGACGCGCTGCGCAATGAAGCAGCCTCCATAGCCAGGCTTGTACTTGATGGCGCGCGCGTGATGGTTTGCGGCGGGCGCGACATGGCTGCGGGAGTCGCCGCTGCGTTGACCGACATCCTAGCGCCCATCGGACTGACGCCATTGGCATTGAAGACAGAGGGGCGATATGTCGAAGATGTCTACTGATCATGTGCGCCATGCTCTTAACGGCCCCACGATGGGCACGCGCTGGTCGGCGTTGTTTTACGCAACCGCTAATTTCGACCATCAATCTGTGCGGTCGGCCCTTCAGGCCGCAGTCGATGAAGTGGACGCGCAGATGTCCACCTGGAAGCCAGACAGCGACCTGATGCGCCTTGCCGCGGCGCCCGTGGGGGCATGGATGGCGGTGCCCGAGGGGCTGATGGAAGTTCTGCGGCTCGGCATTGAGATCGGGCGCGCCTCGGGCGGAGCCTTCGACATCGGCATGGGCGATGCGGCGAAGGCATGGGGTTTCGGTCCGGGGAAGGCCACGCCAGAAAATATCCGGGCCGCGATGACTGCGCCACGAATCCCCGCCCATGCCGCGCTGGAAATCGGCGAGGGCATCGTCCGCAAGATCGCTCCGCTAGCACTGGACCTCAATGCAATCGCCAAAGGATATGGCGTAGACCGCCTGACGATGGCGCTGCGCAAGTTCGGCATCGATAATGGCCTCATCGGCATCGATGGCGAGATGCGCGCGCTTGGTATGCGGCCAGACGGGGAGCCATGGACGATTGCGGTGGAAGCGCCCGACCCGAAACGCCGCGCGCCCCAATCCATGCTCGCTCTTCATGACACGGCTGTCGCCACCTCCGGCGACTACCGCCACTGGGTTGAGGTGCAAGGCCGCCGCCTGTCCCACACTATGGATCCGCGCCGTGGCGCACCGCTTCTTTCATCGCCGGCATCGGTAACGGTTGTCGTGCGAAGCTGCGCCGAGGCTGATGCCTGGGCGACCGCGCTCATGGTTTTGGGGCCCGAGAAGGGCGTTGTGCTCGCCAAGAGACACGGGTTCGATGCACTATTCCTGATGCGTTGTGACGACGGAAGCACAAAGAGCATAGGATCAGGACGTCTTTTTGTTGATACGCCATCGCTTGTCGGCGGTCGTGACCCCGGATTGATGACCTTGAGAGGAGCTGCCATATGAGCCGACTTTCACATTCAGAAATCCATATGGTGCATCGCGTCGGCTGGCTTCGCGCCGCGGTACTGGGCGCCAATGACGGCCTCGTTTCGACTTCAAGTCTCGTCGTGGGTGTTGCCGCAGCCGGTTCAGGAAAGCCCGAGGTGCTGATCGCCGGGCTGGCTGGTCTTGTTGCGGGTGCGATGTCAATGGCTGCGGGTGAGTATGTGTCGGTCAGTTCCCAGACCGATTCCGAGCGGGCGGACATGGCGCGTGAAACTAGGGAACTTACGGAAACGCCCGAGGCTGAGCTCCAGGAACTCACGCAGATCTATGTCGCGCGGGGGCTGGATCGCGACCTTGCCCGGAAAGTTGCTGTTCAATTGACGGAGCGCGACGCCCTTGGCACGCATGCACGCGACGAACTCGGCATTTCCGAAACCGTGACGGCTCATCCAATCCAGGCTGCGATGGTGTCGGCCCTGACCTTCGCCGTGGGTGCCGTGGTGCCGCTGATCGTCGTGCTTCTTGCACCCGCGGCGCAGATAACTGCGCTGGTCGCAGCCTCGACCCTCGTGGCCCTTGCTGTTCTGGGTGCGGCAGGGGCTTCCGCAGGTGGCGCAGGCCTTGTACGGGGCGCGGTAAGGGTAACCTTCTGGGGCATGCTCGCGATGGCGGCAACGGCGGCTGTAGGCATGATTTTTGGGGTCACAGTAGGTTAAAATAAACGATCCCAAGCATTAAAATGCGTGTGCAAATTCTGTAGCTTGATCTGCGGAAACGAGGGCAAAATCCAGCGCATGCGGCCCGACTGTAGAGCTTCACGGTGTCTGCTTTTGGGTGCCGGCGAAAGGAGAAATTACGACCGAAATGGGGCGCAAAGCGGCCCCACCAGGATGGTGAGGCCGCTTCGGTCAGACCTCCGTCGCCTCGGCGAGCTCAAGGGCATCTTCCACATCGACACCCAGGTAGCGCACGGTGTTTTCGATTTTGGTATGACCGAGCAGTATTTGGACGGCGCGGAGGTTACCCGTGGCCTTGTAGATGATTGAGGCTTTGGTTCGGCGAAGCGAGTGTGTCCCATACTCTTCGTGTCGCAGGCCGATTGCCGAGACCCATTCGTCCACCAGTCGCGCATATTGCCTTGTGCTCAGATGACCGCAGGCATCAATGCGACTTGGAAAAGCATAGTCATCCAACGTTCCGCCACGCCTCTCAAGCCATGCCTGAAGGCTGGCTCGGGCATCTGACGTGATCTCGAACTGGACCGGCCTGCCGGTCTTCTGCTGGATCACCATGGAGCGGGCACGTATGCTCGAACCGGCGACGAGCGTGCCGATCTTGATCTTCACGAGATCGCATCCTCGCAGTTTGCTGTCGATTGCAAGATCGAACAGGGCACGGTCCCGCATGCGCCCGTCACTATCGAGGAAGAAACGGATTGCCCAAATCTGCCGCGGCTTGAGCGCTCGCTTGGCTCCGACCTGACGACCAGCGTTCCAGGCCGGCCGCCCTTTGTTTGTAGGATCATATTGTGAAATACCCATCTTCGTTCTCCTTCGGCCAACATTGGCCAAAAGAGGAAACGACGAGGACGCCCGTGGGCCGGGGCGCAGTCGGAAGCATATTTTGCACTTGGAGATAGGGGCGATGTGAATTGACCGGCCGCTTCGCGCCCCATTTCGGTCGTTCCCACCTCCAGGTTGACTCATAGAAGCAGACACCCACACTTCTCCGAGTTGATTGGGATGCCAATCGTTCGAGGCAGGACAATATTCCGGCAACAGGATCTCGAACATATGGACTTGATCGCCTCATGCAACGACGCATGGACGGCGCGGCTTTCGATCTATCGCAACCGGGGTCTCCGATGTCTCTATTTGAACGATATCTCACGCTCTGGGTCGCACTGTGCATCATTGCCGGGATTGCGCTGGGGCATTTCATGCCGGGCATGCTGCAATCGGTTGCAGCGGCGGAAATCGCGAAAGTCAACATTCCCGTCGCCGTACTCGTCTGGCTGATGATCATCCCCATGCTGGTGAAGATCGACTTCCGCGCGTTGGGAGGCGTCGCCTCCCATTGGCGCGGCATCGGCATAACGCTAATCGCCAATTGGGCAGTGAAGCCTTTTACCATGGCGCTGCTGGGATGGATTTTCGTCGGCTGGCTGTTCCGCCCGCTGCTGCCGGCAGACCAGATCGAAAGTTACATTGCCGGGCTGATCCTACTGGGTGCCGCGCCCTGCACGGCGATGGTGTTTGTGTGGAGCAATCTTTCGCGCGGCGACGCGCCGTTCACGTTGAGCCAGGTCGCACTCAACGATGCGGTGATGGTGTTGGCGTTCGCCCCGATCGTGGCGCTGCTGCTTGGCCTGTCGGCGATCGTGGTGCCTTGGAATACTCTGCTGCTGTCCGTCGCGCTTTACATCGTCGTCCCAGTGATCATCTCGCAGATCCTGCGCCGCAGTCTGATCGAAAGGGGCCTGCTGGAGCGTTTTTCTGCGGCAGTGCAGCCATTGTCGATTGCCGCGCTGCTGGCAACGGTCGCGCTTCTGTTCGCATTCCAGGGGGGACAGATCGTGGCGCAGCCGCTTGTCATTGCATTGTTGGCAGTGCCGATCATCATCCAGACCTATTTCATCTTCGGCTTTGCCTACCTGCTCAACCGCGCGAGCGGTGAAATCCATTGCGTTGCCGGCCCATCGGC
>JBGSNJ010000026.1:0-1563 GCA_041739715.1 Aestuariivirga sp. | reverse complement strand
TGGCCAAGAAGGGCAGCCTGCATGCGCGCCGTCAGGCCATGGCCGAAGTGCGGGACGAGACCCAGGTCAAGAAGCTATTCGAGGTGCTGGCGGCCCGTTACAAGGATCGCCATGGCGGCTATCTCCGCATCATGAAGGCCGGCTTCCGCTACGGTGATTCAGCGCCCATGGCCGTGATCGAGTTCGTCGACCGCGACGTCAATGCCCGCGGCCAGGATTCCGGCCCGTCGAACAAGCCGGAGGAGGTCGCCGAGGCGGCTGCCTAAGAACACGAAGTCATTCGGTTTTCAGCGGGGTGGCAGAAATGCCGCCCCGTTTCCGTTTGTGCTGCTGACGGAACGTAAGGGCCTGCGCTCCGCAACAGGGAACTTCGTTTTTCAAGAGGCGGCTGACCTGCTACAAAATGGTTAATGACCCCGCGAGCCGACATGATTCCGCGCTTTGACCTCTTCAACGAGGCGCGCCAGCCCTTTGCCTCGGCGCGGGAATCCTCTGAGTATCTCAAGCGGGCGCGCGACCGCTTCAGCGTACAGAATCTGTCCTACTGGTTCCTCGGCGCGTCGCCGCAGATGCCGGACCGCCTGACCTGGCTGTCGACCTACGACCGGGAATACATGGCCGTCTACATGCGGGAGTATTCACCGCTGAACGATCCGGTCTTCGACGTGTGCTTCCGGCGCCTGCTGCCGCTCGACTGGCACGAGATGCGCGATGCGGATCAGCAGGCGCAGATGATTCACCAGGTGGCGGAACAATACGGCATCGGGCGGCACGGCATCTCGTTTCCGATCCGTGATCCCGGTTTCGGCGATGCGATGTTCAGCGTGAACTTTGAATGCGACGATCGCCAGTGGGACAGTCTGCGCCACGACCTGGTGAACGGCTTCCACCTGTTTGCGCATTTCTTCCACCTGCGGATGAAGGATGTCATCTCGCGGCGTCCGGTGACATCCGAGTTCGACCTCAGCCCGCGCGAGCGCGAGGTGCTGGCCTGGGCGGCGGATGGCAAGACGGCCTGGGAGACCGCTCAGCTGCTGGGCGTCAGCGAGCGGGCGATCCGTCTGTACACGGAGAACGCCATGAACAAGCTGCGCGCCAAGACCAAGACCCAGGCCGTGGCCATTGCCGTGAAGAACGACATCATCCACTGATCAGGTGGCGAGCGCGGTCTCCACCGCAATCACGCGATGGCCGCCATAGCCGTTGAACATCGTCGAGGTGGCGATGCCATAGGCCCCCAGCGTTCCGAATTCGATGAAGTCCTCGTCCATGATGTGAACGGGCAGATCGAGCCGGTGCGGCAGGACGTCGAGGGGATCGCAGGTCGGGCCGAAGACCTTCCAGGGCTTGACGGGGCCGGCGAGGACCTCGCCATCGCGGATCACGCGATGCGGCGGCTGCAGCTCGGGGACCTGCATGAATTCCATCAGGCCGCCATAGACGCCGTCGTTGATGAAGATGTCGTCGCCATCGCTGCAGACCAGCTTGATGCGGGTGAGGAGCGACATGGCATTGGCGACCAGGCCGCGGCCCGGTTCGCATTCCAGCTGCGGCTCGCGGCCG
>JBGSNJ010000021.1:0-10862 GCA_041739715.1 Aestuariivirga sp. | reverse complement strand
GACGTGTCGACCGCCACCATGGAGCAGCCGGAACACGGACTGCCGCAGTCCCGGCTTGAGGCCACCGACGTGCTGCTGTGGTGGGGCCACAAGGACCACGGCGGAGTCTCCGATGACGTCGTCGAGCGCGTGGCGAAGCGTGTCTGGGAGGGCATGGGCCTCATCGTGCTGCACTCGGCGCATTTCTCGAAGATATTCCGGCGGCTCATGGGCAGCCCCTGCGCGCTCAAGTGGCGCGAGGCGGGCGAGCGCGAAAGGCTCTGGGTCACGGCACCCGGCCATCCCATCGCGCGCGGCCTGCCGCAGTATTTCGAACTTGAGAACGAGGAGATGTATGGCGAACATTTCTCGGTTCCCGAGCCGCTCGAGACAGTCTTCATCTCCTGGTTCCAGGGTGGCGAGGTTTTCCGCTCCGGTCTCACCTATCGCCGCGGTGCCGGCAACATCTTCTATTTCCGTCCTGGTCACGAAACCTATCCGACCTACCATGATGCGACCGTCGGGCTCGTGCTGCGCAATGCGGTGAACTGGGCGGCCAGCCGCCAGCCGGCCTATGCCGCCATCCATGAGGCGCCCAATGTGCCGGTGGGCGAAACGCTTGAACCGGTTTTCGAACGCGGCGCCAAGCTGCATCAGCCCGGCGAGCAGGGTTACCGCTGATGCGGCTTCTGATTCTCGGCACCGGCGGCATGGCCACTTCACATGCCATGGCCTTTGCTGCAATCCCCGGTGTTCGTCTCGCCGGCGCGGTCGACGTCGACAAGGTAAGGGCAGAGGCCTTTGCCGCGACGTACAAGATCCCGAGGGTTTTCACTTCGCTCGATGATGCCATTGCCTGGGGAGCGTTTGACGCAGCCGCCAATGTCACGCCCGACAGCGCGCATCATCCAACAACGCTGGCGCTCATCCGAGCGGGCAGGCATGTCTTCTGCGAGAAGCCGCTGGCGGAAAATCATGCCAAGGCCCTGGAGATGACCGAGGCCGCCGAGCGTGCGGGACTCGTCAACATGGTCAACCTGACCTACCGCAACGTGGCGGCCCTGCAGAAGGCCCGCACCATGGTGATGGCGGGCGAGATCGGGGAAGTTCGCCACGTCGATGCATCCTACCTGCAGAGCTGGCTTGTGTCGAAGCTGTGGGGCGATTGGCAGGCGGAGTCGAAATGGCTGTGGCGGCTGTCAACCGCCCATGGTTCGAATGGCGCGCTGGGCGATATCGGCATTCACATCGTCGACTTCGCGGCTTATGGAGCGGGCCAGGATTTCGATCGCGTCTTCTGCCGTCTCAAGACCTTCGACAAGGCGCCGGGCAATCGCATTGGCGAATATGTGCTGGATGCCAATGATGGCTTCGCCATGTCGGTGAGTTTCGTCAATGGCGCGCTGGGTGTCATTCATGCCAGCCGCTACGCCACGGGTCACATCAACGAGTTGCGGCTGCGCGTTCACGGAACGGCGGGTGCGGTCGAAGTCATTCACCGGATGGACGGCTCTTCGCTTCGCGCCTGCCTCGGTGCGGATGTCAGGAATGGCGACTGGGCGGACGTGGCCTGCGCGCCGGTCGAGACCAATTACCAGCGCTTCGCCAGGGCCGTGGCCGCTAGGCAAACTCTGGAACCTTCATTCCGCCGTGCCGCAGACATGCAAAAGGTGCTTGACCAGGCCATGGCTTCGGCTGCTGCGCACCGCGATTTGATGGTTTAAGGATACGGGATGCCTCTGCCCAAGCGCCTCCTCGATGGTTATGCCAGCTTCCGCAGCGGACGTTATGCTTCGGAAGCCGCGCGCTATGAGAGGCTGGGCCAAGGCAGTCAGAAGCCAAGCATGATGATCATCGCCTGCTGCGACTCGCGTGCGGCCCCCGAAACCATCTTTGATGCCGGGCCAGGCGAAATCTTCGTCGTACGAAACGTAGCCAATCTGGTTCCGCCCTACATGCCCGATGGCGGCCATCACGCGACAAGCGCAGCGCTCGAATTCGCCGTGCTTGCCCTCAGCGTCAAGCACGTCGTGGTCATGGGTCATGGCCGCTGCGGCGGCATCCATGCGGCGGTTCAGGATGCCGATCCTCTCACCCACACGGATTTCATCGGCTCCTGGATGCGCGGAATCAAGGATGTGGCGCGCTACGTGACCCATGATCACTCCGAGAGCGAAGAGCTCTTCGAGCGCCGCATCGAGCGCGCTTCGGTCGAACACTCGCTGGCCAACATGCGCACCTTCCCCTGGATCCGCATGCGCGAGAATGCCGGCCAGCTCTCCATTCATGGCGCCTGGTTCGACATTTCGCTGGGCGAGCTGCATGCCTATGACGAGACGGCGAAGGCGTGGTCGGCGATTGACGGAAACTGATCTGGCGCAATAGCAGGCTGAGGGCTTAGCTTCCCGTTCCCTGGAAGATCGCGCGGATGAATTCGCGATAGAGCAGAACCTGCTTGGGAAGAAGGCGATGATCCCGCAGCACTTTTGACAGGATGATGCCGCCATCGACGAGGCCCGAGGCCATGTCTGCGAGTGCATCAAGATCGACTTGTATCTGCGGCGGATACTTTTCAGCAATCGCATCAAGCTTCTGGCGAAACCGCCTCCGCCAGCCGCGGACAGCTGTTGCGTTGAGTTCCACCACGTCGCGGTTGAACAGTTGCTCCTGATAGCAAACCGACGCGACCATGCAACCCGGATGGCCATTTGGCAGATCTTCCATCAGTTCGGCCAGCAGCTTGAGTGCGATGAGGAACTGATGCAGCGGATCGTCATGCAGTTCCTCGGCGCGGCTGAACAGCTCATCAAGGATGCGATTCTCGTCATCGACATATCGCTCGAGCAAGGCCTTGGCGAGATCGCTCTTGTCACGAAAATGGTAGAAGAAGCCGCTCTTGGTAATGCCGACGGCAGCGATCAGCTCGTCGATGGAAGCTGCGCCAAACCCCTTCTCCAGAACCGCATCCTGCGCGGCTCCAAGAATCCTCTCGCGCGTATCGGGGCGGCGGCGGGTCGCAGCTGCTCTCATACGACTACTATACCACAGGTACAGTTCAGCCTCCACTTGTGATGCGGATCACCATCGCCGGGTTCGAATCTGTGCCAGTAAGCCTTCGAAAATACTGACTGTTTGAGAAACTTTGCGGGACTGAACCACAAGCCTTCTGGCGCGGCGGTTCGTGTGGCGGATAGGTTGGGGGCATTCGCAATCGAGTGCCGCGTGACTGTGGCTTTGCCCAATCTGGCGGCTTGCTATCCGATGGAGGACATGATGAGTTTGAAATTCGAAGCTGTCGCACGGCGGGTCCAACAATGGCGCTCCGCCCGAACCACAAAGAACGCCACGGCCCATCTCGACGACCGCATGCGCCGCGATGCCGGCCTGCCGGTGACTGTCACGGACCGCCACGGCAACCGCGTGCCTCTCTATCCATTTCTCAACGGCTAACTGTTTCAGGGAGTGCATTCAGATGACACAACTCGATCTGCAGGGCAATCGTCTCACCGGCGCCAGCGCTGCTGCGGCATCAGCCTATAGCGATGCGCTGCGACAGCTCTCGATCTATGCGGGCGACCCGCTGGCCGTCGCCGACAGGCTTGTCGAAGACGAGCCCGGCTTTGGCATGGCCCATGTTCTCAAGGCCTGGCTGTTTCTGCTCGGAACCGACGCCAAGGCTGCCGGCGCTGCGCGCGAAGTGATTGCAAAGGTCGAGGCGCTGGATCTCGACAGCCGCGAACAGGGTCACATCGCAGCGATCAATCATCTGATCGAAGGCCGGTTTCACGCGGCGTCGCGGGTTCTGGAAGGCGTCGCGGCCGAACATCCGCGCGATCTGCTGGCACTCATTGCAGGCCACCAGCTGGATTTCTTCACCGGCAGTTCGCAACTGTTGCGCGACCGCATCCTGCGAGCCATGCCGGCCTGGTCGAATTCCCAACCCGGCTATCATGCCATGCTGGGCATGCGGGCCTTCGGACTTGAGGAAATGGGCGACTACGCCGGCGCCGAGGCGAGCGGGCGCGCGGCACTCGAAATCGAGCGTTGCGATGGCTGGGCCCGGCATGCCGTGGCGCATGTCATGGAGATGCAGAGCCGGCAGGACGAAGGCATCGCTTTCATGCGCGAAGACATCGATAGCTGGACGGAGGGCAGTTTCTTTGCGGTTCACAACTGGTGGCATCTCGCGCTCTATCACCTGGAGCTTGGCCAGGTGGACGAGGTGCTAAAGTTGGTCGACGGTCCCATCCTGAATGCGCCGCAGGAACAGATGCTCGATCTTGTCGACGCGTCCGCCATGCTCTGGCGACTGCAATTGCGCGATGTCGAACTTGGTTGGCGCTGGACGGATCTGGCTCGGCGCTATGAGGCTCTCTGGGTGCCCGGCTACTACGCCTTCAATGACCTGCACGCCGCCATGGCCTTTCTAGGCGCTGGGCAACGTGATCAGATCGAGCGCATCATTGCCGCGCAGGGAGCTGCGGAGGCGGACAACCTCATGTTCTCGCAGCACGTGGGGCTTCCCTTGATCAGGGCCTTCGTGGCCTTTCATGAGGGCCGTTATCGCGAAGCCATTCCGCTCCTGCAGTCGGTGCGTGGCATCTCTGCGCGTTTCGGCGGCAGCCACGCACAGCGTGACATCATTGAACTGACGCTGATCGAGGCAGCCATACGCGGTGGCGAAGCCGAGTTGGCGCAGTCGCTGGGCCGCAATCGCCTGCAAACGCGGCATGACAGTCCGCTCGCGCAGCTGCTGGCGCGGCGGGCCGGGCTCAACCTGGCGGCCTGATCAGAAGCGATGGCTGGGAGAGGCCTTGCGGCCACTCCCGTCTCTGCTTTACTGGGTTCCAGTCACGAAGTGGAACTCATGATCACCGGCGACATCCTCGACTGGGCAGATGCAGCGCCCGACAAGACGGCCCTCATTCACAATGGCCGTACGCTGACCTATCGCGACCTGGCCAACCGCAGCCTGGCGATGATCGGCTACCTTCAGACCCAGGAACTGCAAGCTGGCAGCACGGCGGTGATTGTGGTCCGAAGCCTTCTGAACAGCTGGATCGCCATCTTCGCGCTGCGTGCTCTGGGCGTCAACACGATCACCGCTGAGTCGCTGCTGCAGATGCGGCAGCTTGGCATGCAAGGCTCCGCCTATGTCATTGTCGATTCGAGCGAGAAAGAGGGAGGAGCAGACCGCAGCCAAATGGCGCCGGGGCAGAGGCTGATCGACATCTCGCAGGTGCCGTCAACCCTGCCCGAAGCAGCGCGGGCAGAGCTTGCAGGGCCATGCGGCGGACACATCCTCTACACTTCCGGAACCACGGGGCAGTTCAAGAAGGTCTTCTATGAGGGAGACAAGTCAGAACGCGTCTGCGATCATGTCGCCGATCGCTTTGAATTGACCCAGGGTACCGTGTTCCACGCCCTGTTCTTTCCGCTTTATTCAGCCGCCGGCTACTTCTACCCGGCGGCAACCTGGCGGAAAGGTGGATGCGTGGTGCTGGATCAGACAGCCGATGCCATCAGACGGGCCCTGGCCTACGACATCACGATGCTGTTCGCGTCGCCGAACATTCTCATGGAAATCGTTCATGAGGCCGTCGTGCCGCCGGAGCGGCAGGGCACCTTCACGATCTGCGTGACCGGCGGCTTTCTGTCGGCGCGCCTTGCTCAGCGGATCCGGGATGCCATGACGCGCAGGATCAAATACTACTATGGTGCTACGGAATGCATCGACATCCTGCGCTCCGATGTCGAGAACGAGGATGAGTTGCATTGGCTGGAGCCCGCCGGCTGGCGGACCATGCAGATCCTGAGGCCCGATGGCGGGGACTGCGCCGTCGGTGAGGAGGGCGAGCTTGCAGTTCGCCTGACCGATATTGACTGTGGCGCCTATCTTGGTGACCCTGCCACGTCGGCCTCCGTGTTTCGCGACGGTCGCTTCCATCCGGGAGACATGGCCATCAGGCGGGAGGATGGCCGCATCCGCATTCTCGGGCGCGTGAGCGAGGTGCTGAATGTTGCCGGCAGGAAGATTGCCATAGGTCCGGTCGAGGAGCGCCTCCAGCGCATTCTCGGCGGACGGCCGGTCTGCGTCTTTGCTCAGCTGGACTCCGCCGGCAATGATGAAGTCGTCGTCGCAGTCGAGACCGGGAGTGTACCCTCGGACACACAGATGCGCGAGGTCGCGAATCTCTTGCGCGGCTTTCACAAGATAAAAGTCACGGTCGTGTCGCGCTTTCCGTGCACGGCTACGGCCATGGCCAAGATCGACCGTCAGTCCTTGCGACGGCTCCTGAACGAGCGGCCGGCCTGAGCAAGGCGCGCGGTCTATAGCGGCTTCAGCCCCGCCTCGATCTGTGCGCGTCGCGGCTCGAGGAAGGGCGGCAGCGAGAGTGTGGTGCCCAGTCTGTCCATCGACTCGTCAGTGGCAAATCCTGGCGCGTCTGTGGCCAGTTCGAAGAGTATGCCGTTGGGTTCGCGAAAGTAGAGGCTCTTGAACCAGAAGCGGTCCACCGGGCCACTGTTGGGAACGCGCATGGAGCTAAGCCGGTCGGCCCAGACCTGATACTCCGTGGACGGTATGTTGAACGCGACGTGATGTACGCCGCCGGCGCCCTGCTGGGCAGGCGGCAGCCTCGGCTCCACCGCGACGTGAAGTTCGGCCACGGCTCCATCGCCGCCCATGGTATAGACATGGGTGTCGCCGAAGCGCCGGGCTGGTGTCATGTTCATCAGCCTGGTCAACACCATGTCGGTGGGCTTGAGATCCGGAACGCTGATGGTGATGGGGCCGAGGCCGCGAATCTGGTGCTCGGCCGGAACCGGGCTCTCGGACCAGGCATGTGCCTCGCCGCTGTCGTCTGCCACGAGGCTGAGGCGCTGGCCTTCCGCGTCTTCGAAGTCCAGCGTTGGACGGCTATCGCGCTCGACCACGTCACCGTGCCGCACACCCTGCATCGTGAAACGGTGCTTCCAGTAGGTCAGCGCCTTGGAGTCAGCCACGCGGAATCCGGTGCAGGTGATGGAATGGGTGCCGCGATCCTCGCGGCCAACCGGCCAATCGAAGAAGGTAATGTCGGTTCCTGGAGACCCTACGCCATCCGCATAGAAGAGGTGGTAGGCCGAGGTATCGTCCTGGTTCACCGTTTTCTTTACCAGACGAAGGCCGAGAATCCTGGTGTAGAACTTGTGGTTTCCCGGGGCATCGGCTGTGATCGCCGTCAGGTGGTGAAAGCCCTTGAGCTGCATGTGTCAGGTTCCGGCGCGCCAGAGCGTGGCGGCGATCATGTTGGGGAGCCTTCGTGCGCTCCGGCCTCGCACATATCGGACCGCGGATTCCGGAATGCAAGCATTGCCGGCGGCATTCCAGCCCCGGGGATCAGCCGCCCTGAATGCGCGGCAGGAGATAGATTTCAGCGCCCTCGGGGAGGGGTTCCTGCCAGCTGTCGCGGAAAATCTTGCCGTTAATCGAGACCGCCACACCGCGCGCGATATGCGGCGCCATGCCGGGGTAGTCCTCTTCCAGTTTGCGGAAAAGTTCGCGGATGGTCTTGGCCTCGACATGAACGAGGGGTGCTCCGCCCGCTGCCGGACGGAGCGCCCCCCACAGGTGGATCTCGGCCAAATCAGGCCTTCCGTGCTGCCTCGAGCGCCTTGAGCACGCGCGGCGGCGACATCGGCACATGGGTCATGCGGACGCCAAAGGCGTTCGACATGGCATTGGCGATGGCGGCGATGGGCGGCACGATCGAGGTCTCGCCAACGCCGCGCACGCCATAGGGGTGGTTGGGGTTGGGGATCTCCAGGATCTGGGTGTCGATCATCGGGAGGTCCGAACACACCGGGATACGGTAGTCGAGGAAGCCGGCGTTCTGCAGCCGACCGTCCTTGCCATACACATATTCCTCGTTCAGCGCCCAGCCGATGCCCTGGGCGGCGCCGCCCTGATACTGGCCCTCGACATAGGTGGGGTGAACCGCCTTGCCGGCGTCCTGAATGACCGTATAGCGCATGATGCGCGAGCGGCCGGTTTCTGGATCGACTTCCACGTCGCAGATATGGGTGGCGAAGGACACGCCGGCACCGTCCGCGACAATCTCGGCATGGCCGGCCACCGGCCCGCCAGTATTGGCGGCGGCTGCAGCGATCTCCTTGAGCGAGAGCGGCGCGAGGTTGCCGTACTTCTCGCCTACCGCCTTGGCATGTCCGCCTTCCCACTCGACGTCCTCGACGGGGATTTCCCACATCTTGGCGGCGCGCTCCTTCAGCACGCCGATGGCGTTGCGGGCTGCGAAGATGCCGGCCATGGACGAGGAGAAGGTGCCGCGGCTGCCGTCGGTCATGTCGTTGTGACCGAGCGTTCCGGTGTCGGCGACCAGGCACTTCACCTGGCTGTAGGGAATGCCGAGTTCCTCGGCGACGCAAAGCGCCAGCGAGGCGCGCGAGCCGCCGACGTCCACCGTTCCCACCGTCAGCGTCACCGAACCGTCCTGACCGACGTTGAGGTCGGTGCAGGTCTGGCCGCCAAAGTTGAACCAGAATCCGCAGGCCATGCCACGGCCCTGATTGGGACCAAGCGGTGCCGACATGTGCGGATGCTTCCTGGCCGCTTCCAGCGTCGGCCCGATGCCGATGGGACCATAGACCGGGCCATAGGAGGACTTGGTGCCCTGCTTTGCCGCGTTCTTGATGCGGACATCGAGCGCATCCATGCCGATCTTGTGGGCGAGTTCGTCGACGACGCTCTCGACGGCGAAGGCCGCCATGGGCGCCGAGGGGGCGCGATAGGCCGCCGACTTCGGACGGTTCACCAGCACCTCGTAGCCGCGGGTGCGGACATTCTTCAGATCGTAACATGCAAAGGACGTCATGGCGCCCAGCTCAGCCCACATGCTGAGATAGGGACCGGAGGCATAGCGGAGTTCCGCCGAGCCAGCCGTGATGGTTCCGTCCTTCTTGATGCCGATCTTCACGTCGATCGAGGTGGCGCTGGTCGGTCCCGAGGCGCGGAACACCTCGTCGCGGGTCATCACCAGTTTCACGGGACGATTGGCCTTGCGCGACAGCGCAAGCGCCACCGGCTCGGCCCAGACATGGGTCTTGCCGCCGAAGCCGCCGCCGATCTCCGACGACGTCACGCGCAGCTTGGAGACGTCCATGCCCAGCAGCATGGCGCAGTGATTGCGATAGACGAAGTGGCCCTGGGTGCAGACCCAGAGTTCCCCGGTGCCGTCAGGGCTGACGCTGGCCACGCAGGCATGCGGCTCGATATAGCCCTGGTGCGTCTGCTCGGTCTTGAAGTTGCGCTCGATGACGAAGTCGGCCTCCGCAAAGCCGGCGTCGACGTCGCCATGGCCGAACTCGGTGACCTTGGCGATGTTGGATGGCTTGGTCGGCTTGGGATCGACGCCTTCGGTAAAGCAGTTGGCGTGCAGGATCGGCGCCTTGGGCTTCACCGCCTCGTCGACCTCGGTCACATGTGGAAGAACTTCGTAGTCGACCTTGATCAGCTTCAGGGCTTCCCTGGCCGTCTTGGCGTCGACTGCCGCAACGGCGGCAACGGCGTGGCCGTCATAGAAGACCTTGGTGCGGGCCAAGCAGTTGTCGAGGATGTCGAACATGCCGGAGTCGCCGTTGGTGAGGTCCGGCAGGTCGGCGGCGGTAATCACCGCCTTGACGCCGGCCAGCTTCTCGGCGCGGGATGTATCGATCTTCTTGATCTTGGCGTGTGCATGGGGGCTCCGCAGGATCTTGCCCACGAGCTGGCCCGGCATGTTGTGGTCGGCGCCATACTTGGCGCGGCCCGTTACCTTGTCGATGCCGTCGGGGCGCAGGGGGCGCGTGCCGACGGACTTGAACGACTGGCCCGTATAGTTGCTGTCGAGCGGCATGGATCAGGCTCCTCTCATCTCTTTGGCGGCGTCCTGCACGGCGCGCACGATCTTGTCATAGCCGGTGCAACGGCAAAGGTTGCCGGCGAGTCCGAAACGGATTTCCTCCTCGCTCGGATCGGGGTTCTTCTCGAGCAGGGCCTTGGCGGCGATCAGGAAGCCCGGGGTGCAGACGCCGCACTGCAGTGCGGCATGTTCCAGGAACTTCTGCTGCAACGGGTGCAGCGTTGCGCCATCGGCCATGCCTTCCACGGTCTCGATCTCGCTGCCCTCGGCTTCGACGCCGAGCACCAGGCATGAACAGACGAGCCTGCCATCGATCAGAATGCTGCAGGCGCCGCAGTCGCCGGTGCCGCAGCCTTCCTTGACGCCGGTCAGTCCCACGCGATTGCGCAGGGCATCGAGAAGGGTCTCATCCGGCTCGCAGGCGAATTCCACGTGGTCGCCATTGATCGTTGTCGATACGAGTAGGGCCATAATCACTTACCTCCTGCGCGCGCATAGGCGATCTTGGCGGCGCGCTTCGCCAGCACGGCGGCGACCTTGGTTCTGAATTCGATGGTGCCGCGCTTGTCGTCGATCGGGCGGCAGGCGGCGGATGCGGCGGCGCCGAGCTTCTCAAGTGTGGCGTCGTCGAGCTTGCTGCCGATCAGCGCCTTCGCAGCGGCCGGAACCAGCAGGACGGTGGGGGCGACGGCCCCGAGTGACACGCGCGCGTCGGTCACCACGCCCTTGGCATCAAGCGAGAGATTGACGCCCGCGCTGACCACTGCGATGTCCATTTCACTGCGCGGAATGAAGCGCAGGTAGGCGTCGCCGGAACGCGGCTTGCGCGCGGGAAGTTGAATCGACTCGACCAGTTCGCCCTTTTTCAGCGAGGTCTTGCCCGGTCCGACCGGAACCTGCTCGACCGGCACGACGCGCTTGCCTTTCGGGCCCTGGATCACGGCCTTGGCACCGGCCGCCACGAGTGCGGGCACGCTGTCGGCC
>JBGSNJ010000012.1:0-26294 GCA_041739715.1 Aestuariivirga sp. | reverse complement strand
GCTCGGCCGGCAGGCGCGCCGCCGCGGCTGACCGAACCCCCACGCCCATGGAAGAAGCTGACCTCCACGCCGGCATCTCGGCCAACGCGGATCAGCCGCCGTTGCGCCTCGAAGAGTTCGAAGCTGGCGCAAAAGAAGCCTCCATCCTTGTTGGAGTCCGAGTAGCCGAGCATGATTTCCTGGCGCCCGCCATTGGCTGCAATCGACCCCTTGACGACTGGAACCTTCAGCAGCTCCGTCATGATCGCGGGTCCGGCCCGAAGGTCATCGATGGTCTCGAAAAGCGGCACCACCCGAATGCGGCAAGCCTCACGGGCGGTCTCGTCGGCAAAAAGACCGGTGTACTTCGCCAGCAGGTAGAGGCCAAGAACGTCACTCGCATGTTGGGTCATCGACAGGATGAAGGTCCCGATTGCCTGCGGGTCGGGTCCTTCGAGCGTCTCGCGGATCAGATAGAGGAGATCAAGAAGTTCGCGGGTCTCATCAGATACTCCACGAAACTGCGGGAGGAAACCCAACGGCTTGTCAAGCTCGGCCTTTATCCATTCAGACCAGGCTTCCGATCCCGGCTCCAGAGGGGCCTTCGATTCCATCGGATTCAACTTGCTCCAAATTTCCTGCAGGACGCGGTTGATGACCGTGGTGTTCTGACGAATGTCGAGGCTTACCGTGCGAAATCCGAAAGTTTCGACCTCCCAGCGCAGCGGCCGCACGAGAGTTGCAGCGATCGAAACGGACTGCATTTGCGCAAGGGCGATTTCTGAGGCCAGAAGCTCCTCCATCAACTCGCTGGTATCCCTGAAACCCGATCCCGCGGGATTTCCGCCGAAGGTCGCTGCAAGACGCAGGCGAAGCGCCGCATAGAATTGGCGAAAGGGCTCATTGGTATTCCGGTTTCGGATTCTCTCGCCGTGACCGGACAAGTCCACCTGCCTTGCGAGCCGCTCGAGGAAATCCTGCGGCACATTGATCTCGAGTGCGCTCACGGATACCAGCTGCACGAGTTCCTGCAGGCGCTTGTCGAGCCGGTCGACAATCGCATCGCGGTTCTCGGATAGAGCATAGCGGGTCACATCGACGGTCACGAATGGATTGCCGTCGCGATCGCCACCGATCCAGGAACTGTACTTCAGTGGCGGACGGACCTGTGCACCCATTTCGGGATAGTGCCGCTGAAGCGATGCTTCGAGCATGTCGCACAGCGTACCGGTACGGTCGAAGAGCGTTTCACGGAAGAAGTGCAGGCCCCAGTGGATCTCCTGTTCGACGGTCGGCTTCTCTAGCCGGATCTCGCCGGTGAGCCACAAGAGGTCAATTTCATTGCGCAAGGCCTTGAGCAGGGCCTGACGCTCGCGCTGTGTCCAGCGCGGGCTCTCAAGTTCATAGAGCTTGAGATAGATACGTCTGTGAATCTCAAGCACTGTGACGCGCTTTGCCTCGGTTGGATGCGCCGTGATGGTCGGTTGCACATCGACCGTGTTCAGCGTGTGCTGAACGCGTTCGGCCGTAACGCCCGCGGCGGCAACCGTCGCGAAGGCATGGGAGAACGAACCGGCGACCTGATCTGGACCACTGCGGGATTCGAGCTGGCGCCTCGTCCGCATGGCGGCGTTTTCTTCGGCAATGTTCAGAAGCTGCAACCAGATTCCGATGACCTGCAGCGCGTTCTCGATCAGGTCCACAGGGATGCTGCTGGCCTCCGCCGGATCGTCGATAATGGCCAAAACGCGCGGCTCGCGCACCTTGATCACCTGACGCAGCTGATCGCGCAGCAACATGGTAATCTCGTCCAGATAGGCCGTGTCGCCCGGACCGGATCCCATCCTCTTTGCCTGCATGTTCATTGCGTCTGCCTGATGTGCGCCCCTCAAGGCGACAAGTTGTGCAGCGCAACAATAGTCCTGTCAATCGCCTTCGATTGCGGCCCGACCAGCATCGAGAATGCCGAGGGTGACATTGACAGAGGTCCCGGTTAGAAGGCCTTCATGCTGCACATCAATGGATTGACTTACCGGATCGGTGGCCGGCTGCTCCTGGAGGACGCGTCAGTTGCGATTCCGGCCGGACACAAGGTTGGGCTCGTCGGCCGCAACGGTGCGGGAAAATCCACGCTCTTCAGGCTCATCCTTGGAGAATTGCAGTCGGAATCCGGTGGCGTAAGCCTGCCCCGGAACGCCAGAATTGGAACAGTGGCGCAGGAGGCACCAGGCGGAGCCGAGAGCCTGATCGAGACCGTCATGGCCGGTGACGCCGAACTGACGGCGCTGACGGCGGAGTCCGAAGCTGCGACCGATCCGGCCCGCATAGCGGAAATCCAGATCCGGCTGGCCGACATGGATGCCCATTCCGCCGAGTCCCGGGCGGCGACCATTCTTGGCGGCCTCGGTTTCAGCGAGGAGCGACAGAAAGGCCCTTGCGCCGCCCTCTCGGGAGGGTGGCGCATGCGCGTTGCCTTGGCTGCTGCACTTTTTGGCCGTCCTGACGTTTTGCTGCTGGACGAGCCAACCAACTACCTCGATCTCGAAGGCACGATCTGGCTGCAGAGCTTCATTCGCGACTATCCGCATACCATCCTGATGATCAGCCACGACCGCGACCTGCTGAACCAGGCCGTGAGCTCGATCCTTCATCTCGATCGCGGCAAGCTTGTCTTCTATCAGGGCAACTATGACAGCTTCGAGCGGCAGCGCTGCGAGAAGCAAGCACTTACCGTCAAGCAGCAGCGAAAGCAGGAAGACCAGCGCAAACACATGATGGCCTTCGTCGAGCGCTTTCGCTACAAGGCCTCGAAGGCGCGTCAGGCCCAAAGCCGCCTGAAAGCCCTGTCCAAACTCGAACCTATCGCCGAAATCGTCACTGATCGCGTTGCTCCCTTCTTCTTTCCGAATCCCGAGAAGGCAATCGCGCCGCCGCTGGCACGATGGGAAAAGACCAGTGTCGGCTATGCCGAGGGCCAGCCCGTACTGAAGAACATCACGTTGCGGATGGATCCTGACGATCGCATCGCGCTACTTGGCTCGAATGGCAACGGCAAGTCGACCTTCGCTAAACTGCTCTGCGGCAAGCTGCCCCCAATGGGGGGAGAAATGGCACTGCCAAATCGATTGACGATTGGGTACTTCGCTCAGCACCAGCTGGACGAACTCTCCGCCGAACGGACACCTTACAGTTACTTTGCCGAACTGATGCCCAATGCCAGCGAAAGCCAGCGCCGCGCCCGGCTCGGAGCCTATGGATTCGGTGCGCAACTTGCCGACTCGCGTTGCGAAACGCTATCGGGCGGCGAGAAGGCGCGGCTTCTGTTCGCTCTTGCTTCCTTCCATGCCCCTCACATTCTCGTGCTGGACGAACCGACCAATCACCTTGACGTCGACAGCCGCGAAGCTCTTGTCCTGGCGATCAACGACTACGAGGGTGCCGTTGTCCTGATCAGCCACGACCGGCACATCATCGAAACCTGTGCCGACCGCCTGTGGCTGGTGAATGAGGGCACTGTGAAGCCCTTCGACGGCGACATGGACGACTATACCGACCTCGTACTCGGCAAGACGCGGGGGGCGAGGAAGAGGGAACGTCCGGCGTCTCCAGTACCATCAGACACTTCAAAGGACCCGAAACCCCGGCCGGCAGCAGTCCAGAAGAGACTGCAACAGATCGAGTCCAGGATCTTAGCGCTGAAGGACAAGTTGATCGTTCTCGATCGAGCCTTGGCAGACCATACACTCTATGCCGAGGAACCTCAGAAGGCGGCGGACTTCATGAAGCTTCGAGGCAAGCTGGCGATTGACCTTGATCAACTCGAGACGGACTGGCTGCAAGCTCACGGCTAGTCCATTTGCGGTCCGGACCAGCTACCGGCCTGCCCTTCCCGACCTTCAGACCCCCAGGGAATTGGGTCGGTCCCCTACTGACCGGTTGCGCGGTTCTGCCAGCGCCCCTGTTCGTCCTGTTGCCAGTAGCTGATGGTGTGACCTTCAGCCTTGAACCGCTTCCAATCCTGGCGGGCACGTTCGATGGTCTCAGGATCGGTACCATCGAAAAGCACCACGGCCCGCAGGAGTCCTTCAACCGTGTCCACTTCCGCGCCGTCAACATAGAATCGCACGCATGCTCCATTGGGGGTTTCTGCGGTATCCGTGATCCAGACCGGCTGCAGTTCGGCAAACCCATCAGCCTTTGAGCCATGTGGCAGGAAGGCCTCCTCGTCAAATGTCCAGAGCGCGCCTGCCAAGGCCTCAGCACGCTGGTCCGTGCCTGCCTGCACGACGACCCGCCAGCCCCGGCTCAAGCTGGCCTGGAGAAGGCGAGGAAGCACGGATTCGAGCGAGCTTCTCTCGAGATGATAGAAGTAGACCTCTGTCATGTGTCCATTCAGCAACGGTGTGGGGCTAGGTCAAGTCCTGGACTTAGGGAGCGATTGGGACTGCAACCGACCAGTGCCGGCAAGTGGTCGATAACCCTAGGTCATCCGATATGGCATTTCTCCCATATTGCACTTGCGCGTGCCTCCGGTGACACTCGCCACTGTTCGGGCAGGCATCGAATGACTGCGGACCCCGGGATGGAGGAGCAATTGACCAAGGCGGAACTTGAGCAACTAGCGGGAACCGGTTCAAACGCCGTGAGCACCTATTGCATGGGTAGCCTCGTGGCCAATCAGGCCGCTCGTGATGGCTTTGCGGACTTCGCCAAGACCATGGAATCCGCGCTCGCTGGTCTGCTGGCAGGCCTCCCCCGCGAGCAGCAGAAGCACGCATTGCGCTTGGCTTACGAGATGTCACTTGATGGAGAGACACCTGCCCCACCCCGTCTCAGACTGATCTATTCCCGCGACTAGAAGTCTGTTGGCTCGCCGCCCTCTTCGGATCGGCGCGCAATGAACGCGTCGATCTCCTCGGCAATCTCAGGCGCCAGCGGCGGCTCGACATACTCAGCCAGCGCCTGCTTCCAGATGACATTGGCCTTGCGTTCTGCTGTGGGTGATCCCGATGCCTGCCATTGCGGGAAGTTGCGCCAGTCGGAGATGATCGGTTGGTAGAAGGCAGTCGAATAGCGCTCAAGGGTGTGCTGGGCGCCGAAGAAATGTCCGCCCGGCCCTACCTCCAGCATAGCAGCGAAGCCCATGGTGTCCTCGTTGACATCCAACGGCCGCAGGTACTCGATCACCATTTGCAGGAGATCGACATCGAGCGCGAACTTCTCGTAAGATGCAACGAGCCCACCTTCAAGCCAACCGGCAGCGTGCTGGATGACGTTGCCGCCGCCCGTGATCGCCCCCCAGAGCGAAAAGACAGTCTCATAGGCTGCCTGGGCGTCTACGCTGTTGGCCGCGTTGGTACTCGACGTGCGATATGGCAAGCGGTAGCGCCGTGCCAACTGTCCACCCACGATACAGGCCTTCATGTACTCCGGCGTTCCGAAAGCCGGTGCGCCTGACTTCATGTCGACATTCGAGGTGAAACCGCCATAGACGAAGGGAGCACCCGGATTTGCGAGCTGGGAAAGAGATAGTCCGGCAAGCGCCTCGGCATTCTGCTCTACCAGTGCGCCTGCGAGGGTCACCGGCGCCATTGCACCGGCAAGGGTGAAGGGCGTGACGACACAGATCTGGTTCAGTCTGGCCATCTCGATGATCCCCATCGCCATTGGGCCATCCAGCTTCAGTGGTGAGTTGGTATTGATGACCGTATAGGCAGAGGGTTCCTGCAACATCTGGTCCCACGTAATGCCACGGGCCATGCGGGCGATCTCGAGACTGTCGAACAGTCGATGTCGCCCTGTCGACACGACAAAGGGCACCTTGTCCGAATATCGAACCTTGTTTCGCATGATGTGAAGATGGCGGATCGATGCATGCACATCGAGTGCATCGACAGACCCGCCGCCTGCCGTGTGGACGCAATTGAAGAATTGCGAGAGTTTCACGAAGTTCCCGTTGTCCTCAAGCGTTCCCGGCCGCCGGCCGCGATCCAGGTCCGAACAGTTGGGTGGGCCACCGACTGGCGCAAAGGCAATCCACTTTCCACCGATACGGACATTGTGTTGTGGATTGCGCGCGTGAAAAATGAACTCTGCCGGCGGCGTTCTCAAGGCCTCTTCGACGATGTCGCGACCGATCCTTACACGTTCCCCTTCGACACTGGCGCCAGCGCGGCGAAAGATCTCCCGCGCCTCGGGGTAGACGACATCCATCCCGATCTCCTCCAGCACACGCAGGGACTGGCGGTGGATCTGCTCGATCTGGTCATCTGACACGACACGCGACGGATCGAGCGCGAGCTGCGGCTGCGACCATTGCAACTGGGGTATCGGTGAATGGGCAGCATCCGAGCGGCGGCCACGACGCTGAACACTCATCGGGATGCTCCGGCATAAGCTACTGCGATGTCAGCTGCGACGGCTGCGTTGTGTTTGACCAACGCTATGTTGGCGGCCAGCGAGCGTCCCGCCGTCACTGTGGCAATCTCGGACAACAGAAATGGCGTCAGTTCCTTGCCGTGAATGCCGGCGCTGTACGCCTTTGCGACTGCAGCCTCGACGACTGGCTCAATCGCCATCGCGGGTATCTCAGCCGGCAGAGGAATCGGATTCGCCACGACAATGCCGCCGCGCAATCCCATGCCCCACTTGACTCTCATGAGCCGCGCCACTTCACCCGCGGAGTCACAACGCATCGGAACAGCATGACCACTGCTGCGCGAATAGAAGGCCGGAAACTCGTCAGTACTGAAGCCAACAACCGGAACGCCAAGTGTTTCGAGCGTCTCAAGGGTCAGCCCCAGATCGAGAATTGCCTTGGCACCTGCAGTGACCACCGCCACCGAACTCTCGGCGAACTCGGTCATGTCTGCCGAAATGTCAAAACTGCGCTCTGCCCCACGATGCACTCCGCCAATTCCCCCGGTGGCGAAGGTCCGGATTCCAGCCATGGCGGCGATCCGCATCGTCGAGGCGACTGTCGTGGCACCGTCAAGTCCCTGCGAAACGACATACGGAAGATCTCGGACAGACACCTTGCGGATGCTCCGGCCGTTGCGCGCAAGACTGTCGATCTCTTCACTACCCAGGCCGACCTTGAGTTTTCCGCCAAGGATCGCGATCGTCGCAGGAGTGGCCGCATGTGCCCTGACGATGGCCTCTACTTCCCGCGCCATGTTCAGGTTTTCGGGATAAGGCATGCCATGCGCAATGATCGTGGACTCAAGGGCAACGACAGGGTGACCGGCATCAAGTGCGGCCTGAACCTCCGGCGCAAGCGAAATCTCAACCTTCACTTATGATCCTGTGCAAGAGCTGCAAGCGAAAAGAGCCTATCACGACTTACGTCTTCGGCGACAGAGCTCAGTGATTGCAGATTCAACGCAGCGGCGGCCTGCCCCAGCCGGGCAGCATCCAAGAGTGTCAGGCCCATCAGCAATCCCAGAGCCAGCCCTGCAACGGCCGCATCACCCGCTCCCGTAACGTCGGCAATGCCCTCGACCGGAAGAGTCGGCAGTTTCGCAGGTGGTCCTGACCCCTCCGACAGCATCACACCTTCGCGCCCAAGGTGAATCACGACGTTTTCAAAGCCCATCCTGTGAAGTTGTTTTGCCGCAGCTTCAAGCTCCGACTGCCCCGTGAGCGACTCGATCTGAAGTCGGTTCGCCATGAGCGCGAAGAGCGGGGCCTCCAGTCTAAGCGCCAACAGCTTTCGAGACTTGGGAATGGAAATGGGATCGATCAGAAGTCGGCGTCCTGCCCTGGCCGAAAGACTTGCCAACCAGGCAAGTGAGCTGACAGGCAGATTGCAGTCAGCCACGAGGAGATCGGCGGCTGCAAGCTTCCCCTCATACTGCGCCAGAAACCCGGGGCTCAGATCATCAATGACCCGCATGTCGTTGACGGCCGTAACCATTTCGCCGCTACCATCCAGAACGGCGAGATAGGTTCCGGTTGGGGCAGAACCCGTACCAATCATGGACACATCGACACCACACTTCGCCGTTGCTGCGCGGACCAATTGCCCGTTCGCATCATCACCGACCATGGAGACCAGCGCTACATCGACATCAAGTCGAGCAAGGTTCTCCGCCACGTTACGCCCCACGCCACCGGGCGAAATTGTCACTTGACCAAGATTTGAAGTCCCCGGCAGCACAAGTGACTTCGCGCGACCTTTGATGTCGACATTTGCTCCACCAATGACGACGACCTCTGCCAAGCCTAGAAGTCCGTTGGCGCGCCGCCTTCGCTCTTGCGGCGCTCGACAAAGGCATTCAGCTCATCTCGAACCGCTGGGTCGATGTGGGGTTGCTGATACTCCGCGAGTGCCTGTTTCCACACCGAATTGGCGCGCTGCATGGCCTCGGGCTTACCAGCCGCAGTCCACTGCTGACTGTTTCGCCAATCAGAAACAATCGGTGCGTAGAAGGCGTCGGAATAGCGCTCCAGCGTGTGTGCAGCTCCGAAGAAATGTCCTCCCGGCCCGACCTCTCGGATCGCATCGACACCAAGAGAGGCGTCATCCGTCCGCAAGGGCTGCAGGAACTCCATGACCATCTGGATGAGATCAACATCCAGAACAAACTTCTCGAAGCTGGCGACCAGACCTCCTTCAAGCCAACCCGCACCATGCATGATGAGATTGCCTCCGCCCATGGTCAGGCCCCAGAGCGAGAATACGCTTTCATAGGCAGCCTGCGCATCGACGGTGTTGGCTGCGCAGGTATTGGAAGTCCGGTACGGGACATTGTAGCGGCGGGCCAGCTGGCCCCCGACAATGCAGGCCTTCATGTACTCCGGCGTACCGAAGGCTGGCGCACCAGACTTCATGTCGACATTCGATGTGAACCCACCATAAATGACCGGCGCGCCCTTGCGAACGATCTGCGTGAAGGCCATTCCGGCCAGCGCCTCTGCGTTCTGCTGCACCAGCGCTCCAGCGACGGTCACCGGTGCCATGGCGCCCGCCAAGGTGAAGGGCGTGATGCAGACAATCTGATTGCGTGCCGACATTTCCATGACGCCGCGAAGCATCGGGCTGTCGAGCTTGAGTGGCGAGTTGGTGTTCACGATGGTGAAGAGCGACGGCTCCTGCTCCAGCTGCTCAGCCGAAACGCCTCGGGCAATGCGGGCTATTTCAATGCCATCCCGAATGCGTTCCGCACCGAGCGAGTAGGCGTGGAAGGGCTTGTCGGTCAGCAGCACCATGTCGCGGAGGGCTTCGAGGTGCCGGATCGATGCATGAATATCGGTTGGCTCAACCGGATAGCCGGACAGGAATCCGATGGCGTTGAAGTATTGGGCTAGCTTCAGGAAATTCCGGTAGTCACTCTGATTGCCGCTGCGCCGGCCGGCGTCCATGTCGGCAGCGCTCGGCGGGCTTGCCACGGTGCCGAACGTGATGTTCGACCCGCCAAGACGCTGGTTGTTCTCGGGATTGCGAGCATGAAAAGTGAATTCCGCCGGCGCTGATGCCATAAGGGTTTCAATCATTGCCGGATCGAATCGTACCCGTTCGCCATCGACCTCTGCGCCCGCCGACTTCAGCAAGTCGCGCGCTTCTGGCAGTGTGAAGTCCATCCCGATTTCCGAGAGGACCTGAAGTGATGAGTGATGAATCGCCTCGACCTCATCGTCGGAGACGAGCTGCATCGGCGGAAAACTTCGAACCGCCTTTCGGCGGGGAAGTTGCGGAATCGCCCCTTTCACGCCACCGCCGCTGCGCCGTGCGCCATCCCGTCGGGTTCTGCGGGAGGTTTCAGGACTCGAAGTTTCCACGTCCAGTTCAGTCACGTTCACTTTCCTTTGTCGCGATAGGGTTCGAGCGCTGGATCGGCAGCGATCTGCTTTGAGAGCCACTCCTCGAAGCGCTTGATCTTGGGCTTCATGGCGTGTTCGGCATTGCAGGCGAAGAGCCAGTTATGACGGTGCGGCACCATCAGCGGGAATGGACTGACGAGGCGCCCCATCTTGATCTCCTCTGTTGCAAATGGCCCGATGGTCATCGCAACACCCCTGCCCTCGATCGCCGCTTCCTGTGCAAGGATGTAACTGTCGAAGGCCAGCCTGTCGGAGAGCTTGATGCCCGAAATACCTGCGGCCTCAAGCCAGATATGCCAGTCCTCTTCAGCCGTGTACACATAGAGCAACTTGTGTTTGGTGAGGTCTTCTGGCGATTTCAGTGCATTTGGACCGCGCATCAACGCCGGCGAGCAGACAGGCGTCAGCATGGAGCGAAAGAGCGTGCGATAGTGATGCTCAGGCGACCGGTTGCGTGCCAGAATGAACCCGGCATCAACATGCTTCTCGTCGAAGTCCCAGTCGAAGTAGGACGTCGACAGCCTGACCTTCATGTCGGGAAAGCGCCGCTCGAAATCATGCAGCCGCGGGATCAGCCACTTCAGCGCGACGGTGACATAGACCTGGACGGTCAGCTCATTGTCGGCCGCTGGTGGTTTCAGTGCTCGGGTCTGGGCCTCGATCATGTCAAAGGCTTCACGGACGACCGGATAATAGGTGTGACCCGTCTGTGTCAGTTCCGCGCGCCGGGCGTCGCGGCGAAAGAGCTGGACACCCAGCCGCTGCTCAAGCGACTTCACCTGATGACTGACCGCGGAGCGCGTTATGCCCAGTTCGCCCGAAGCGAGCCGGAAGCTGCCCAGCCGGGCAGCAGCCTCGAAGGCGGTCAGGGCTCGCAGCGGCGGCAGATCGCGTCTGGGCAAGTTTCTTCACCAATTGACTGTGAGTTCCCTCATAACACTCCCAAAACCCACTAGTTAAGTGCCGAGTGACTTGGATTCACAACCCAGATGGTGAACTTTATTCACCAGACGATGCAAAAGTTAGGCCGTTGCGGCTCCACCCCGAAACGGACGATATACGGGCAACAGAGGAGTATTCAGCATGAGTGCTGTCGAAGATCTTTCCCGCCGCCGTGGCGGACGCGATGCCCGCCGCGCCATGCGCGCCCGGCCAATCCCGATGGCGGAGGCGGCTGTCCGTCCCGGTATGGTGGGTGGACAGTACAAGCCACTGACCGACCGCGACATGCAGCGGATCCATGAAACCGCCTTGCAGCTCCTGGAGACTGTCGGCCTGGCGCAGGCGATACCGACCTGCATCGAGGCAATGACGGCGCGCGGCTGCTTCATCAACAGCATTGGCCGCCTGTGTATTCCCCGCTCGCTCGTCGAGGATACCTTGTCGAGCTGCGCCAGGAACTTCGTGCTTCACGGCCGCGACCCGAAGCATGATATGGAACCCTCGGGCAACAAGGTCTATTTCGGAACCGCGGGAGCGGCCGTGCATGTGGTCGAACCCGAAACCAAGACCTATCGCGAGTCGGTGCTTGTCGACCTCTATGACGCCGGGCGCATTGTCGACAACTGCGATCACATCCATTTCTATCAGCGCCCGCTGACCGCACGCGACATGATCACGGGGCATGACCTCGACATCAACACGATGTACGCCTGCATCGCCGGCACGCAGAAGCATGTTGGTACCAGCATGGTCGAGCCCACACACGTGACCGAGTGCCTGGACATCCTGCACTTCATCGCCGGAGGCGAGGAGAAGTGGCGTGAGCGTCCTTTCGTCTCGCAGTCGAATTGTTTCGTGGTTCCGCCGATGAAGTTTGCCGAAGATGCATGCCGATGCCTGGAAGTGGCAGCGCGTGGCGGAATGCCGGTCCTGCTTCTCTCGGCCGCGCAGGCCGGAGCCACCTCCCCCGCGGCTCTGGCCGGAACAGTCGTACAGGCTGTGGCGGAATGCCTTGCAGGGCTGGTCTACATCAACTGCGTCGTCCCAGGTGCGGTGGCCATCTGGGGCCCTTGGCCCTTCGTTTCCGACCTGCGCACCGGCGCCATGTCGGGCGGGTCTGGCGAACAGGCCCTCATCACTTCGGGCTGCGCCCAAATGGGGCATTTCTACAACCTCACGGTCGGCTCGGCTGCCGGCATGTGTGATTCGAAGCTTCCCGACATGCAAGCAGGCTACGAAAAGGGTGTCACCGCCGGCATTTCGGCAATGACTGGCATCAACCTCATGTATGAATCCGCTGGCATGCATGCTTCGCTGCTTGGCTTTTGCCTCGAAAGCCTCCTCATCGACAATGACATGCTGGGGTCGATCAACCGCAATGTCCGCGGCATCGAAGTGAATGACGAGACCCTTTCCCTCGACGTAATCGCCAATGTCTGCATCGATGGGCCTGGACACTATCTCGGCAACGAACAAACCCTGGCGCTGATGCAGAAGGAGTATGTCTATCCGCAGGTGGCGAACCGCATGAGCCCGAAGGAGTGGAACGAGGCTGGCAAGCCGGAGATTGTCGAGCGGGCCGCCGCGCGGAAGCGCGAGATCCTTTCTACATACTATCCCGACTATATTCCGCGCGAGATTGACGCAGCGATCCGGGCGAAGCACGATATCAAGCTGCCGCGCGAGGTGATGGAGCCGGGGGATCCACGCTGGGCCTGATCGACTTCCCCGGCGATCGCAGAGGGGGACGGGCACATGACGAAGCAGGCGGAACTGAGCAAGGACCTGGCAAAGGCACTCGACAAGATCGGCGCCGAAGTGGTTCACGTGGGTATCTTCGACTATGCGGGGATGTTCCGGGAGCGGCGCCTGCGGCGGCAGGAGCTCATCGACGGCGCCGATACGCCTGTCTTCGCCAATGTGGTCACCAAATGGGACACGGGCGAGAACATCGTCTTTCCAGGCCCCTATCGCAGCGAGACGGTGCGATACGATGTCGGATCACTTCGCCCCTATCCCTTCGAGGCCAAGGCGGCTGCGCTGGTGATGGACTACACCGGCCCTCAGGCCGAGATCATGCCGCGCCGAGTGCTGCAGAGCCAGATCGCCAAGGCCCGCGACATGGGCTTCGACGTACAGGCCGCCTATGAGTTCGAGTTCATCGTGCTGGCAGAAACTGCCGAGTCTCTACGGGCAAAGAACTTCGCGAATCTCTCGGCCTTTGCGCCAGACAACCGCTGCTGGTCCGGGCAGACGGCGGCAACGCATGCTGGCCTGATCTCCGAACTCGAGACCTGCCTTGCTTCAGCAGATGTCTCCGTGTTTTCGCTCAGTGTCGAATTGGGTCCCGGCTGCATCGAAGCGACACTCAAACATCGAGACGCCCTTCGCGCAGCGGATGATGCCTGCTTCTTTCGCATGTTCACCAAGGCATTCTGCCGCCAGCGTGGCCTCACGGCATCCTTCATGTCGCTGACCGGCGCCGGCTTTCCGGGAATCGGAGGGCATATCAATCTCTCCTTGCGCGATCACAAGTCCGGCAGGAATGCCTTCGCCGACCGTGCAGATGAGAACGGATTGTCAGCAACTGCAAGGTCGTTTCTTGCAGGGATCATTGACCTGGTGCCGGAGGTCTTCCCAATGATCGGCAACACCGTTAATGCCTATCGCAGGCTGGCGCCAGGCAGTTGGGCACCAAAGACCGTGAGCTGGGCACCCTATAACTATGCAGCTGCAGTCAGAACGGCTGCCGAGTCCGATGACAAGGCGCGCCTTGAATTGCGACTGCCTGGAAGTGATCTCAGTCCCTATCTGGCCATGGCTGCGATGCTGGGCACCGGACTTGATGGCCTGTCGCGCGAACTGCCCTTGACTGCCCCTCCGATCTCCTCGGGTGGCCCTAATGAAATTCCTGAAGGTGCCGAGCGGCTCCCCATCGACCTGCTGGAGGCCACGCGCCGCTTCAAGGCCAGCAAGAGGGCAAAGGAGATATTCGGCGCCGACTTCGTGAACCACTATTCGGCCGTCTGCGAAGCCGAGGACAGCGCGTTGCGCAAGGCGGTGAGTGCTACCGAGGTACAGCGCTACATCGAAGCCGGTTGACGTCTATCGGCGTCCGAACAGGCGTTCGAGGTCCGAAAGTTTCAGTTCCACGAATGTCGGCCGCCCGTGGTTGCATTGCCCTGAGTTGGGCGTGGCTTCCATTTCGCGCAGCAAGGCGTTCATCTCCTCGGGGCGGAGCTTGCGCCCTGCACGTACCGAGTGGTGGCAGGCCATTGTAGCAAGTACATGATTGATGCGCGTTTCGACCGCAGTCGATGCGTCGAAGGTCGCAAGCTCGTCGGCGACATCGCGAATGATCCCGGAGATGTCGCCGCCGGCAATGGCAGCAGGCACCTCGCGCACGATGACTGCACCATCGCCGAAAGCCTCGATCACCAACCCCGACTCGGCCAGTACAGACGCTGCTCCGGACAGGCGTTCGACCATCGCCGTATCAAGGTCAACAACCTCCGGCACCAGCAAGGGCTGAATTGCCAGCTGACGGCCCGCGTGCTCTCGCTTCAATCGCTCATAGACCAGGCGCTCATGCGCTGCATGCTGATCAATGAGGACAATGCCATCCCGGGTCTGAGACACGATGTAAGTATCATGCAACTGGCCGCGCGCCTGGCCAAGTGGATAGTCCGCGACGGGACGGTCTTCGGAGACCGATGCCGCAATCGGCATGTCCATCGCGAAGGCGCGTTGGACGTCCGTGAAGCCTGCATATCCGGAGGATGATGACATCGGTCGAAAGTTCAAGGCCATCGATTGTGCAAGCGTGGTGTCTGTCGCCTGCCTGCGGTCTGCAAGGGCTGCCCGGATGGCGCCGATGATCACCGATCTCACAAGTGCAGGATCGCGGAACCGGACCTCCGCCTTGGCTGGATGAACGTTCACGTCCACACGGTCCGGCGGGCAGGTGACGAAGAGTACAATGGCTGGAAAGCGGTTGGCCGCCATCACATCCGCGTAGGCGCCCCGCACTGCTCCGACAAGCTGCCTGTCCCGGACGCTACGACCGTTGACGAAGAGATACTGCATGTTGCCCTGAGCCCGCGTCCAGGTGGGCAGGCCAGCAAGGCCGTGGACTTGAACATCTTCGCGGATCAGACCGAAGGGAACCGCATTCTCCATGAAGTCGTTGCCGAGGATCCTCCGGATCCGCTGTTCCTCCTTCTCACCCGGCGGGACGTCGAGAACCCGGCGATCCTCCGTGACGAATGAGAAGCCGACATGCGGATAGGCCAGTGCCATGCGTCGAACGACGTCGGCTGCTTCCGCCGATTCGGCCCTGTCCGTCTTGAGGAACTTGAGCCGTGCTGGCGTGGCGAAGAACAGGTCGCGGACTTCGATTTCCGTTCCCCTCGACAGGGCAACAGGCCGCGGACCACTGACCTTCCCCGCCTCGACGCTTACTTCATGCGCTTCGCCGCCATCGCGTGGACGCGAAGCAATGCTCAGCCGGCTGATCGCACCGACCGACGGCAGGGCTTCGCCGCGGAAACCCAAAAATCGAATCTCGATCAGATCGTCGCTCGGGAGCTTCGACGTCGCATGACGTTCGATGGCGAGGAGAAGGTCTTCCCGGTCCATGCCATGGCCATCATCGCGAATGCGGATAAGGCTCTTGCCGCCACTCCTGAAGACGACCTCGATTGCCGAGGCGCCGGCATCGATGGCGTTCTCCACGAGCTCTTTTACGACGCTTGCAGGACGTTCGATGACTTCGCCTGCGGCGATCCGGTTGACGGTGCCTTCCGAGAGGCGCCTGATGGCCATGGGTGCAGCTTCCCGAGCCGGCCCCGGACCTCTACTCGTCCTTGAAGATGTTGCCGATGTTGAACACGGTGCCGTAGTTCGGATTGGCCTTCTGCTTTTCGGCAACAATGGCCTTGCGGAGTTCCTCGCGAAGGACGGAATCGGGACGGCGCGTACCGTCCGGATTGTAGATCACGATGCCGTATTTCTCGTACGCCGCATCTTCCGGTTTCCTCACGCCTGTCGAGGGTACGGCGGGAGTAGCTACACTGGCTGCCGGAGCCGACGCCACGGCCTGGGTCTCTTCATAGGCCGGCGCCGGCGGCGGTGCTGAACCAGGCGGCGGAAGACGAAGGTCCGGCGGCATGGAAAGATCTGCAGGGGCCGCAGCCATGGTTTGCGGTGCCGGACCGTCGTCGAGCAGGCCGCTGACAGAGGAACAACCGGAAGCTGCAACGGCAATTGCCAGCAGACCCAGAATTGCACCCCAACTTTTCATCGCATTCCCCTTGGCTATCAGATTGGCCATGTCTGGCCGGAAATTCAGGCGTTTCCGCGGCGGGCCCCCGCACCGCGGTCAATCAGCGATTCATACAGCAGCAGCGCCACCCCGGCAACGATGGCAACATCGGCGATGTTGAAGACGTACCAGCTGAATCTGCCCCAATGGAAATGGAAGAAGTCGGCGACAGCTCCATGCAGCGCTCGATCCAGCGCATTGGACAGCGCACCGCCAATGATCAGGCCAAAGGCCCAGGCGCCCAGCCGGTTCTCCGACCGGCTCGCCCAGACCCAGAGGACTACCGAAATGACCAGCGCCATGGCGATGAGGAAACCCTGCTGATGGCCGCTGAAAAGTCCATAGGAAACGCCCTTGTTCCAAACCAGAACAAGTTCGAAAAATGATGTTATTTCAATTGGTTGACGCTCCGCAATGTTGTAGATGAAGAGCATCCACCACTTGTTGGTCTGGTCGAACCCGAAGACCAGTGCCGCCACTGCCAGAACCAGCGGCGCCAAGGGTCCCCACAGGCGCGAGCGACTCAAACGTTCTTCTCGAAGCGGATCTGCCACTCGCGCACAGCTTCTGCATCGCGCGGGGTGATGTCCGGGAACTCCGGATCGCTGCCGACATCCGGCGTGATCTTCCAGGACCTTGCACACCTGCGGCCCTCTGCGGGCTTGAAGACGACAGCCACGCCCTTCACGCTGTCCAGCCGGAAGGCATCTGCCGGTCCTTCGCCCTCGATCAGGCGAGCGCCGGAGGTGATGGATATCTCCGCAAGGTCGACGCCGTCCAAAGCAGCAATCAGGTCTGGACGCGATACATAGACATCCGGCGCGGCCTCGAGTGCCGAACCGATCGTCTTCTTCACCTGGCGCTCGATTTCGAGTGCGCCAGTGACAACCGACCGCACATCACGGATCTTGTCCCACTTGGCGGCAAGATCGGGAGCGCTCCACTCATCGGGCGTCTGCGCAAACTGCATCAGGTGCACGGATGACTCCGCACCACCGAAGCGCGCGAGCCAGACCTCTTCCATCGTGAAAGCGAGGACAGGTGCCCACCAGGTGGAGAGACAATGAAACAGCTGATCAAGCACGGTTCTGCAGGAACGTCGCCGCAGGCTGGACCAGGCATCGCAATAGAGGGAGTCCTTCCGGATGTCGAAATAGAAAGCCGAGAGATCGACCGTCATGAAGTTTGTCAAAAGCGCAAAGAGGCGCTTGTAGTCGAAGACTTCATAGGCCGCGCGGACCTGTCCTTCCAATTCATGCAGGCGATGAAGGATATAGCGGTCAAGCTCCGGCATCTCGGCCGCGGGCACGAACTCCCAGTCCTTCAGGCCGTCCACCGCGCCCAGGATGTAGCGCATGGTGTTGCGCAGCTTGCGATAGGCCTCGACATTGGTCTTGAGGATCTCGGGGCCGAGGCGAAGGTCCTCAGCATAGTCCGCCGAAGCGACCCACAGGCGGAGGATATCGGCACCGGATTGCTTGATCACGTCCTGAGGGGTCACGATGTTACCCAGCGACTTCGACATCTTGCGGCCGTCCTCGGCGACCACGAAACCGTGCGTCAGCACGGCATCATAGGGCGCACGCCCACGTGTGCCGCAGGACTCGAGCAGCGAGGAATGGAACCAGCCCCGATGCTGATCGGACCCCTCGAGATAGAGATCGGCAGGCCACTTCAGATCAGGCCGCTGCTCCAGGCAGAAGGCATGGGTCGACCCTGAATCGAACCATACGTCGAGGATATCGCGGACCTGTTCCCACTGCTGCGTGTTGTAGCCGTCGCCAAGGAAGCGCTGCGCGGCGCCATCGGCAAACCAGGCATCTGCACCCTCTTGAGAAAAAGCCTCAACGATCCGTTGATTCACCTTGTTATCGTTGAGAATTTCTCCTGTATCGCGATTGACGAAGACGGCGATCGGCACGCCCCAGGCGCGCTGGCGCGAGATGACCCAGTCGGGCCGCTGCTCGATCATGGCGCGCAGGCGGTTCTGACCCGCTGGCGGATAGAAGGCCGTGTCGTCAATGGCACGCAATGCGATGTCGCGCAGCCCGTGGGATGACATGGAAATGAACCATTGGGGGGTATTGCGGAAGATGATCGGCTTCTTCGAGCGCCAGGAATGCGGATACTGGTGCTTCAGCCGTCCGCGTGCGACGAGTGCCCCGGCATCGGCCAGCGCGCGGATTACGGCGTCGTTGGCATCCCCCTTCTCACCCTTTTCGGTGATGACGCGGCGACCCTCGAAACCGGGCGCGTCCTTGGTGAAGTAGCCGTCGGCATTGACGGTGAAAGGGATCGGACCTCCGACCCTTTCTATCCAGATGTTGTAGTCGTCGGCGCCATGGCCAGGCGCCGTGTGCACGAAACCCGTACCGGTGTCGTCGGTCACATGGTTGCCATCGAGTAGCGGAACATCAAAGGAGTAGCCCAATGCCGCGAGAGGGTGGTCACAGACCAGATCATTTGGATCGGCATCTGCGATGCGCACGAAAGCCTCGACCTTTGCCGCCGCCATCACTGCGTCGGCAAGCTTGTCAGCCAGGATGTAGCGTTCGCCCTTCTTGGCCCAGTTGCCGTCCGGCGCTTGCTGAACCTCGTAGAGTCCATAGGAGATCTTGGACGAGAAGCTGATGGCGCGGTTGCCGGGGATAGTCCATGGAGTCGTTGTCCAGATTACAACATTCGCTCCCAACAGATCCGACATGACATTGCCTGATCTGACCACGAACCTAACCGGAAACTTCACGTAGATCGTGTCGCTCTGATAGTCCTGGTACTCGATCTCGGCCTCGGCCAGGGCCGTCTTCTCGACAACGCTCCACATCACCGGCTTGGAGCCGCGGTAGAGTTGCCCGCTGGCCGCGAACTTCAGGAGTTCCTTTGCGATCAGCGCCTCGGCTTCGAAGTTCATCGTGAGGTAGGGATTGTCCCAGTCGCCAGTCACGCCAAGGCGCTTGAACTCCTCGCGCTGCACCTTGATCCAGTGCTCGGCGAAGGTCCGGCATTCCCTGCGGAAGTCGTTGATCGGGACTTCGTCCTTGTTCTTGCCCTTCTCGCGATATTGCTCCTCGATCTTCCATTCGATGGGCAGGCCGTGACAGTCCCAGCCCGCGACGTAGTTGGAATCGAACCCCTGCATCTGGCGCGAGCGGGTGACGATGTCCTTCAGGATCTTGTTCAGCGCGTGGCCGATGTGAAGGTGGCCGTTGGCATAGGGCGGGCCGTCATGCAGCACGTACTTCGGTCGTCCGCGGCTCTGCTCCCGGAGCCTTCGATATAGGCCAAGCTCCTCCCATCGCTTGAGAAGTTCCGGTTCCTTCTGCGGCAGGCCGGCCTTCATCGAGAAGTCGGTCCTGGGCAGGAACACGGTTTCGCGATAGCGGTCGGTCTTTTGCGGCTTGTCGTCCATGGCGAAGCGGTCCAATGCTGAGCTTGGACGCGCTTCTAGCAGCCAGTGCCCTGCCCCGCAATCAGCCCTGGCGGGCCTTGGAATCAGCCAGGACGCAGAGCATTTCCCACATCAGATTGGCCGCCGTCACTGCCGTGATGCCGGTGGGGTCGAAACACGGCGCCACCTCGCAGATGTCGCCACCCACGAGGTGCATCCCCTGCAGCGACCGGATCATCACCTGAACGTCCCGGGGCGTGAGCCCGCCGATCTCGGGAACACCTGTCCCCGGCGCCCAGGCCGGGTCGATCCCGTCGATATCGATGGTCATATAGGTCGGGCCCTTGCCCAGAACGGACTGGATCTTCCTGATGACGGCGTCCCGGCCCATGGCTTCGTACTCATCGAAGGTGATGCAGGTGAAACCGGCGTCCTGACCCCACCTGATGTCATCAGGCGAGAATCGCGAGCCGCGCAGACCGATCTGAATTGTCCGCTTCGGATCGATCAGCCCCTCCTCCACGCCGCGCCGGAAGGTCGTGGCGTGATTGATGCGCGTGTCGGCAAGCGTGTCGAGCGTATCGGCATGGCTGTCGATGTGGAAAATGCCCACCGGCTGGTCCTTCGCCAGGGCCCGCAGGATGGGCAAGGGCACGGTGTGGTCGCCGCCGATTGACAATGGTCTCGCACCTGCAGCGCGAATCTGCGCGAAGAACGCCTCGATCATCGCGATCGACCGTGCCAGATCGATGGGATTGACCGGCGCGTCGCCCACATCCGCGACATTGCAGAGGTCGTAGGGCGCAATGCCCGAGGTCGAGTGCACGCGGCGGATGAGCCGCGAGGCCTCCCGGACTGCCGCGGGTCCCTGTCTTGCACCGGCCCGGTAATTGACACCGATGTCGAAGGGAACGCCGACCAGCGCAATATCGAGGTCAGACGAGACATCATGGCGCTGCGTGCGCATGAATGTGGCAATTCCTGCGAAGCGCGGGGTAACGGCTGCGTCGACGGGCTGGAAGCGTGGGTCTTTCTTCATCTGCACGGCACCTCTAATGTGAAATGGAAGCAGGAGACGACGATGAGCAGACTACAGACCATCCCGGCCCGCCGTGGCAAGGCCGTTCGGCTGGCGAAGGGCCAGTCGGTGAAAGTCATCAACACGCACGGCAATCAGGTGGTCGACTTCTGGGCCTTCAATGCGGGCGACCTGCGCGAGTATCTTGGCATGGAGCATTGCAGGGCTTTCTGGACCAGGCTCTTCCCCGTGGCTGGGGACAAGATGGTCACAAACCGCCGCCGCCCGATCCTCACCATGACAGAAGACCATTCGCCTGGCCGTCACGACACGCTGATCGCGCCTTGCGACAACGAGCGCTACGGCCTGCTCGGCTGCACCCAATATCATGACAATTGCCGCGACAACATGCACGCCGGCCTGGCTGAGCTGGGATACACCATCCCCTATACGCCGGACTCGCTCAATCTGTTCATGAACATTCCGTGGCGGCAGGACGGGGCGCTTGAGTGGGGCAATTGCCTATGCAAGCCCGGCGACTATGTGACATTCAAGGCGGAGCTGGATTCAATCGTCGTCTTCTCGGCCTGCCCACAGGATATGCTGCCGATCAACAACGGCATTACCACCGAAGCCCATTTCGAAGTGATCGACTGAGCGCTATCTTCCCGGCTGCCATTTTTCGCGCAACGTGACCAGCTCTTCGGCGGCCGTCGGATGCACGGCCATGGTTGCGTCAAAGTCTGACTTCTTTGCCCCGAGTCTCACGGCAATCCCGAGAAGCTGGGCCATTTCGCCGGCATCCGGGCCGCAGATGTGGCATCCAAGCACGATGTCCGTCTCTGCATCCACGACCAGCTTCATCAGCATACGCTCGTCACGTCCGGAAAGCGTATGCTTCATGGGCTTGAATGACGTCTTGTAGACGTCGATGGCCCTGCCATCCTTGCGGGCTTCGATTTCCGTCAGCCCCACGGTGCCGATTTCCGGTTGCGAAAAGACCGCGGTCGGTATCAGCCGATGGTCAACCATCACGTCCTTGCCGCCAAACACGGTATCGGCAAAGGCGTGGCCCTCGCGGATGGCAACCGGCGTAAGGTTCACGCGATTGGTGACATCGCCGACGGCATAGATGTCGGGTGCGGTCGTCCGCGAAAAGGCGTCAACCTTGATCGCATAATGCGGGGTGAGCTCAACTCCTGCGTTCTCGAGTCCCAGACCCACCACATTGGGAACTCGCCCGGTTGCGAACATGATCTGACCCGCTCCGAAGACCGCGCCATCTTCAAAGGTCACGCGCACGCCGTCACCCGATCTGTCGATACGCGTCACGTCGGCCCTGGTACGGATCTCGATACCCTTCTTGGCCATCTCTCCGGCAAGGTGACTGCGAAGATCATCATCGAAGCCGCGCAGGATCTGCTCGCCCCGATAGATCAGTACGGTCTCGACGCCCAAGCCGGAGAATATCCCGGCAAATTCGACGGCGATGTATCCGCCGCCGACAATGCAGATCCGTGACGGCAAACGTTCAAGACGAAAGGCCTCGTTGGAGGTGATCGCCAGCTCGTGACCGGGAAGATGCCGCGGGACGAAGGGCGTTGCTCCGGTGGCAACAAGAATGTTCTTTGCCGTCACCCTGCGGCCGGATGCGAGCATGAGGGTGTTGGGTCCGGCGATCGTCGCCCGTTCGAGGATCAGCTCGGCGCCCGCCCCTTCGAGATTGCGGACATAAGCCTTGTTGAGCCGGTCGATCTCCCTGTCCTTGTTGGCGACCAGCGTCTGCCAGTCGAACGAGACCTTCTCCGACGTCCAGCCGAAACCGACTGCGTCCTCGAACTCCTCGGCGAATTTCGACGCGTAGACGAAGAGTTTCTTCGGCACGCAGCCCCTGATCACGCAGGTGCCGCCAACCCTGTACTCCTCGGCAACCGCGACCTTCGCCCCGTAGCGCGCAGCGATTCGCGCAGCGCGAACGCCGCCCGATCCCGCGCCAATGACGAAAAGGTCGTAGTCGAAACCGGTCATGCCTTGCGGAATGTCTTCACGCCATCCTTCGTACCCATCAGGATGATGCCACAGATGTCGACGAAGATGCCGGTTTCGACCACGCCGGGGATTGATTTCATCAGCTCCGACAGCCGCGCGGGATGCGGAATGCTGCCAAGTCCGAGGTCCAGAATGGCGTTGCCCGAGTCCGTCTTGAAGGGTTTGCCCTCCTTGCGCCGCAGGTCAATGCTGCCGCTCACGCCGCAGATCTTCATCGCCCTCTCGATCTTCCAGGCCGTCGCACGCACACCGAAGGGGATGACCTCGACGGCGAGCGGGAACTGGCCCAGGGTCGAGACCTTCTTCGACTCGTCGGCGATGACCACCATGTAGCGGGAGGAGGTTGCGACGATTTTCTCGAGCAGAAGCGCGCCGCCGCCGCCCTTCACCAGTTCGAACTTCTCGTTGAACTCGTCGGCACCATCGACAGTGATGTCGAGGAAGGGATGCTTCTCGAGGTCCGTCAAAGGAATGCCGAGCTTTGCGGCAAGATCGCGCGTGCTGCGCGACGTCGGAACGGCAAGGACATCGAGTCCTGCCTTCACCTTTTCGCCGAGCGCGGCGATGAAGTGACTGGCCGTCGATCCGGTGCCGAGCCCCACCTTCATGCCGGGCTTTATGTAGTCGAGCGCGGCCAGTGCCGCGGCTTTCTTCTGCTCTTCAGTGTTCACTTTCCCAGCCCGCCCATCAGCATGTACTTCATTTCCAGATACTCCTCGACACCGTGGTGCGAGCCTTCGCGGCCGAGGCCCGACTCCTTGACGCCGCCGAACGGCGCCTCGGCTGTCGAGATGATGCCTTCATTGATGCCGACCATGCCATATTCCAGACCTTCCGCAACCCGCCAGACGCGGCCGATGTCGCGGGTATAGAAATAGCAGGCGAGGCCAAATTCGGTGTTGTTGGCCATGGCAATGGCCTCTTCTTCGGTCTTGAACTTGAACAGAGGCGCCACCGGACCGAAGGTCTCCTCGCGGGCCACGGCCATGTCGGTCGTGACATCGCGAATCAGGGTGGGCTCGAAGAAGTTTCCGCCCAGCGGCTTGCCGCCAACGATGACTTTGCCACCCTTCCTGACTGCGTCGTCGATGTGCTCCTGCACCTTGCCGACCGCGGCCTTGTTGATAAGCGGGCCTGTGGTCGTTCCAGCTTCGGCGCCGTCACCAACCTTGAGCTTGCGAACGGCCTCGGCCAGCTTCTCGGCAAACCTGTCGTAGATGCCTTCCTGGATCAGCATGCGGTTGGCACAGACACAGGTCTGTCCGGCGTTGCGGTACTTGGACAGCATTGCCCCCTGCACGGCTGCATCGAGGTCGGCATCATCGAAGACGATGAATGGTGCATTGCCGCCGAGTTCGAGACCGACCTTCTTGATGGTCGGTGCGCACTGCGCCATCAGAACACGGCCCACTTCGGTCGAGCCAGTGAATGTCAGTGCACGGACGATAGGATTCGAGGTCATCTCCGCGCCGATCTCGCGCGAGGAGCCGGTCAAGACGGAGAAGACGCCCGCCGGAATGCCGGCGCGTTCGGCCAATTCGGCGAGGGCCAGGGCTGACAGCGGCGTCTCGGTGGCGGGCTTGCACACGAATGCGCATCCGGCCGCCAGCGCCGGCCCGGCCTTGCGGGTGATCATCGCATTGGGGAAGTTCCACGGGGTGATGGCGGCCACCACGCCCACCGGCTGCTTGATCACGATCATGCGGCCATTGGGCCAGGGCGAAGGAATGGTCTCGCCATAGATGCGCTTGGCCTCTTCGGCGAAGAACTCGATGAATGACGCGCCATAGGCGACTTCGCCACGCGATTCGAGCAGCGGCTTGCCCTGCTCGGCGGTCATGATCTGGGCAAGATCCTCCTGGTTCTCCATCATGAGGTTGAACCACTTGCGCAGGATGGCCGCGCGTTCCTTTGCAGTCTTCTTCGCCCAGTCCTTCTGGGCGCGCTGGGCAGCCTCGATGGCGGCACGGGTCTCGGCAGCGCCAAGTTTCGGAACCGTGGCGATCACGCTCTCGTCAACCGGGTTGGTCACGTCGATGGTTGTCTTGCCACCCACCCACTTGCCGTCGATGTAACATTTCTCCTTGAGGAGCGCGGCGTCCTTCAGTATGTCGCGAAGCGCCTGGGCCTTGCGGATGTCCATGTTTGGTCTCCCGTTGCGATTGGGCGGCCTCTTAGCACAGGGGTTTGCGGGGAACAAACCCACCAGACTTGCGGAGTTTGCATGCCAGATCGCGCCGTGATTTTCGACCTCGACGGAACCCTTGTGGACACCGCGCCCGACCTCATGCGCGCCACCAATCATGTGCTTGAAGCGATCGGCCGGCGGCCCATCACGATGGACGAGGTCCGGGTCTTCGTGGGCCACGGGGCCCGTGCGCTGCTCACCCGCGGCCTCGCCGCCACGGGCGGCTTGCCAGAGAACTATGACGTCGAGCCCGATTACCGGCGCTTCGTCGACTTCTATGCGGCCAACATCGCGGGCGGCAGCCTGCCCTTCCCCGGAACCGTCGCCCTGCTCGACCGGTTGAAGGCGGAGAACATCGCCATGGGGGTATGCACCAACAAGCTCGAGGGGCTATCCTTGCGCCTTCTCGAAGAACTCGATCTGCTGAAATACTTCGGCTCCGTCGTCGGCCCCGACACGATTGGCATCGCCAAGCCCGACCCCCGTCCCTTCCATGAATCGGTTTCGCGCCTTGGCCGCAAGAACCCGCGCGCCGTCATGATCGGCGACAGCGAGACCGATATCCTTACCGCCCGCAATGCCGGTGTGCCGGTCATCGGCGTTCCCTTCGGATATACCCCCCAGCATGTCTCGGCCTTCGGGCCGGACCGGGTGATCGGCCACTACGACGAGGCCTGGGACGCGCTGCAGGAGCTGTTTGCGCAAGAAGCTTGACTTGGCCAAGCCCCGCCGCCTATACGGCCACCACCCTGAACGGGCGATTAGCTCAGTTGGTAGAGCACTGTGTTCACATCGCAGGGGTCACTGGTTCGAGTCCAGTATCGCCCACCACCGGTAATCTCCCGACAAGTTCCGTCAGGCAAAAGACTTGCATCTGAATGCATGTGATTGCTGGTTTTGCAAGGCCAGTTGACGCGCAGATTGCGCGGTTATATGAATCTGCATGTATATGAACCCCGAGACTTAGCCCATGGCCGAGCGCTCCTTTGCACGCGAAGTGGAAGACCTGCGGCTGGGCGCGGGCGAGGAGTTCCGCGGCGAGGGCATACTCGCCATTACCAAGGCGTTGCTGCAGTCCGGCGTCGCCTATGTGGGCGGATACCAGGGCGCGCCCATTTCCCACCTGATGGACGTGCTCGCCGACGCCTCCGGCTACATGGCGGAGCTCGGCGTTCACTTTGAAAGTTCGGCCTCCGAGGCCGCGGCCGCCGCTATGCTCTCGGCCTCGGTCATGTATCCGATCCGCGGCGCGGTCACCTGGAAATCGACCGCCGGAACGAATGTTGCCAGCGATGCTCTGTCCAACCTGTCATCCGGCGGCGTCACCGGCGGTGCCGTGATCGTCATCGGAGAAGACTATGGCGAAGGCTCATCCATCATGCAGGAGCGCAGCCATGCCTTCGCGATGAAGTCCCAGATCTGGCTGGCCGATCCACGTCCGGACCTCCCGACCATGGTACGGATCGTCGAGAAGTCCTTCGAACTGTCGGAGGCCTCCAATACACCGGTCATGGTCGAAGTCCGCATCCGCGCCTGCCATGTCCATGGCAGGTTCGTCGCGAAGGACAATCTGAGGCCACGATAC
>JBGSNJ010000551.1:0-5553 GCA_041739715.1 Aestuariivirga sp. | reverse complement strand
ATTGGAGCGGGCGACGCGAATCGAACGCGCGACCCTAACCTTGGCAAGGTTATGCTCTACCCCTGAGCTACGCCCGCTTCCAAAGACAGGCCGGCCGAGACCGGCGAGGTGGCGGTCTTATTGCCCAAGCCCCGGGGAAATGCAAGAACAAGATTGATCCATCACAGGAAAGGGAAGAATGGCCGCCATGCCCGCGACCCGCGAGCAACTCTTCGCCAGGCTCCGGAGCCTCGGCATCGCGACGGAGACCCGCGACCATGCCCCGGTCCATACCGTCGAGGAGGCCCGGGCCCTGCGCGGCGAGATCGCCGGCGGCCATTGCAAGAACCTCTTCCTCAAGGACGACAAGGGGCAGATCTGGCTGATCGTCTGTCTCGAGGACGCCCAGGTCGATCTCAAGGCAGCGCCGGCAAAGATCGGCTCGCGCCGGCTGTCCTTCGGCAAGCCCGACCTGCTGATGGAGGTGCTGGGCGTGGAGCCGGGCTCGGTCACGCCCTTCGGCCTGATCAACGACACCGGCCGGCGGGTCAATGTCGTGCTGGACGCAGCCATGATGGCCCATGAGCAGCTGAACTACCATCCGCTGCAGAACAGCGCGACCACCACCATCGGGGCCGCCGACCTCGTCGCTTTCATCCGCGCCTGCGGCCATGAGCCCCGCATCGTCGCCGTGGCCTGAGCGGACATTGAATTTCGCGGGCATTTGCTCCATCTAGGGCGCAGGTCTTTGAGGGTTTCACGATGACGATGATGATTGGCGAACAGACTGCAGGCACCGGCGCCGCCGCCGGCGAGCTGGTGAAGGACAGCGATACCAAGCGCTTCGTGGCCGACGTGATCGAAGCGTCGCGCAAGCAGCCGGTGATCGTCGACTTCTGGGCCCCCTGGTGCGGCCCCTGCAAGCAGCTGGGGCCGGCGCTGGAGAAGGTGGTGCGACAGGCCAATGGCAAGGTCCGCATGGTCAAGATCAATGTCGACGAGAACCAGCAGCTCGCCGGCCAGATGCGGGTCCAGTCGATCCCGGCGGTCTTCGCCTTCGTCAACGGCCAGCCAGTCGACGGCTTCATGGGCGCGCTGCCCGAGAGCCAGCTCAAGCAGTTCGTCGACCGTCTCGGCAGCCAGGGCGGCATGGCCGAGGAAATCGAGGCCGCGGTGGCCGAGGCGCGCGTGATGATGGAACAGGGCGACCTGCAGACCGCCGCGCAGATCTTCGCGTCCGTGCTGCAGGCCGACCGCGAACATGCCGGCGCGCTTGCCGGCCTCGCGCGCTGCCAGATTGCGGCGGGCGATCTCGAAAATGCCAGGGCCACGCTGGCGCTGGTGCCGCCGGCCAAGGCCTCTGATCCCGACGTGCTGAGCGCCACGGCCGCCCTGGACCTCGCGCTGAACCCGGTGGACCTGTCCGAGGCCGCAACCCTCCGGGCGGCAATCGACAGGAACCCCGACGATTTCCAGGCGCGGGTCGACCTGGCCGTGCTGCTCAACGGCGCGGGCGAACGCGCCGAGGCCACCGAGCAGCTGCTTTACGTCATCCGCAAGAAGCGCGACTGGAACGAGGAGGCCGCGCGCAAGCAGCTGGTGAAATTCTTCGAGGCCTGGGGGCCGAAGGACGAATTCACCCTCGCCGGCCGCCGCAAGCTGTCCTCGCTCCTGTTCTCCTGAGGCGATCCCGCATGGCCTTTCTCGACCGATACCGGACCCCCGCCGACCTGCCGCAGCGCCTGCCGGTCTTCCCGCTGTCAGGCGCGCTGCTGCTGCCGCGGGCCGAGCTGCCGCTCAACATCTTCGAACCGCGCTACCTCGAGATGATGAACGACGCCATGGCCGGCGACCGGCTGATCGGCATGATCCAGCCTGCTCCGCTCTCCACCGGGGACGAGCGGCCGGACCTGCTGAAGGTTGGCTGCGCCGGCCGCATCACCGCCTACTCCGAGACGCCGGACAACCGGCTGCTCGTCACGCTCACCGGCGTGTCGCGCTTCGCCATCCGCGAGGAGCTCGATGTCGACACGCTCTATCGCCAGGTGGTGGCGGACTTCCATCCTTACGCCGTCGATCTCGTCTCCGACCTCGGCGCCGGCGACGTGAACCGCCCCGCCCTGCTCAAGGCCTTCCGCGATTATCTCAATGCCAATGACATGAAGGCCGACTGGGACCAGGTCGATGCCGCCTCGACCGAGGTGCTGGTCAATACCCTGTCGCTGCTGGCACCCTATCCGCCGGAAGAAAAGCAGGCCCTGCTGGAAGCGCCCGACCTCAAGACCCGGGCCGACGTGCTGGTGGCCCTGACCGAGATGGCGCTGAACCGCATGGGCGCGGGCGGCAAGACGCGGCTGCAGTGATGCCGGACACCTGGCGCACCGATTCCCGCCTGCTGCAGATGCTGGTCTGCCCGCTGACCAAGATGCCGCTGTCCTATGACGCCGAACGGCAGGAGCTGGTCTCGAAGGCGGCCGGCCTCGCCTATCCCATCCGCGATGGCATACCCATCATGCTTCCCGAAGAGGCGCGGGACATCAACCGTGAATGATCCGTGGCCGGAGGAATTGCGCGTTTCCGGCAAGGGGCGCGTGCTCCACGTGACCTTCGACAGCGGCGAGCGCCATGCGCTGGACGCCGAGTATCTCCGGGTGGAAAGCCCCAGCGCCGAAGTAAAGGGGCATGGCCCCGGCCAGGAACAGCTGGTCTGGGGCAAGCGTGACGTCGCCATCGCGAAGCTCGAACCGGTCGGCAGCTATGCGGTGAAGATCACCTTCAGCGACGGCCACAACACCGGGCTCTTCACCTGGCCCTACCTGTTGAAGCTGGGGCGCGAACGCGAGGCGATCTGGAGCGCCTACGTCGACAAGCTCCAGTCGGCGGGCCTTCGGCGATAGGACCTGGTGGATTCGGAACTGCATTGCGGAAATGGACACTCGCCACACGTTGGGGCAAAAGGCCATTTGACGACACCCCGAGACCTAGCCGACCCGGATTGACCATGCCCAGACCGCAGTTCACCATCATCATCGCAATCGTCAGCCTGCTGAGCTTTCTGATCCTTGCGAAAGCGCCTGCCGGTGCAAGCGGCGTGCATGACCTCGAGGGATTCAAGCCGTGGACCGGCGACCTCGAGGGCATGAAGAAGCGCCGCGTGGTGCGCATCCTGGTGCCCTACAGCAAGACCATCTATTTCGTCGACAGGGGGCGCCCTTACGGCACGGCGGTGGAACTTGGCCAGGCGCTCGAGAAATGGCTCAACGAGGGCAAGACGCGGCAGATCGACATGACGCGCGTGGCCTTCGTCGCCAAGCCGCGCGACCAGTTGCTCCCGGCCCTGGTGCAGGGACTGGGCGACATTGCGGCCGGAAACCTGACGATCACGCCGGAGCGACGCAAGACCGTCGACTTCACCGCACCTTTCGTCACCGATGTGAGGGAAGTGCTGGTGACAGGCCCCGACTCGCCGCCCGTGGCGTCGATCGCCGACCTTGGCGGCAAAGAGGTCTTTCTCAGGCCGAGCAGCAGCTATCGCGAGCATGTGGAGGCGGCAAATCTCCGGCTTCGCGCTGAGCAACGCTCCGCGATCACGATCACCGGTATCGACGAGCATCTCGAAGACGAGGATCTGCTCGAGATGGTCAATGCCGGACTCCTGCCCTGGGCGATCGTCGACGAACACAAGGCCGGAATCTGGACCAAGGTCCTGCCCAATCTGAAGATCCGGCCCGAGATCGCCTTCTCCGAAAGCGGCGAGATCGCCTGGGCCATCCGCAAGGACAGCCCCCAGCTGAAGGCCGAACTCGACGCCTTCATCGAGAAGCACAGGATCGGCACCACTTTCGGAAACGTGCTGCGCAAGCGCTACTACCGCGATGACAAGATGCTGCGGCGTGCCAATGCCTCCGCCGAGCAGGCCAAGTTCCGGGAATTCCTCGACCTGTTCCGGAAACACGGCGAGGCCTATTCATTCGACTATCTGCTGCTGGCGGCACAGGGGTATCAGGAGTCGCAGCTTGACCAGAAGCGGCGAAGTCCGCGCGGCGCCGTCGGTGTCATGCAGCTGATGCCAGCGACGGCGGCCGACAAGGCGGTCGGCATCAGGGGCATCGACAAGAGCGCCGACCGCAACATCGAGGCCGGCGCCAAGTACCTGCGCCATCTCATCGACACTTACATCGACGATCCGCAGGTGGACGAGCGCAACCGTTTCCTCTTCGCGCTGGCGGCCTACAATGCCGGCCCGGGAAATCTCGCCAAGTTCCGCCGGCGCGCGGTCGAGATGGACCTGGATTCCAACCGGTGGTTCGGCAATGTCGAGAATGCGGCCGCTGACATCGTGGGCCGCGAAACCGTGCAGTATGTCAGCAACATCTACATGTACTTCGTTGCCTATTCGCTGTTGAGCGACATCGCCAGCCGCAGGGCTGCGGAAAAGACGCGGATCGATCCGGACCAGCCGTGACGCTCAGATCGCCTCGCCGCGCAGGAGTTTCGGCAGCTGTCCCGACGCGCCGGCAGCTTCGCTGACCAGCATCGACTTCACGCTGGCAAGACGGTTCACCGCCAGGAGACCAGCACTGCGCACCAGGCGGAGCGCCGCATTGTCATTGGCGAAGAGCCTGTTCATGCCGTCCATCGCCGCAGCAGTGGCCACCGTGTCGAAACGGCGCCACTGCGTGTAGCGCTCCAGCACCGCCGCGCTGCCGATATCGAGACCGAGCGCTGCGGCGTCGTGCAGCGTCTCAGCCAGGGCGGCCACGTCGCGCAGGCCAAGGTTGAAGCCGAGGCCCGCGAGCGGATGCAGGACATGTGCGGCGTCGCCGACCAGGGCCAGGCGGGGCGCCGTGAAGGTTTCGGCCACGAAGAGCGACAGGGGATAGCCGTGACGGCCGCTGGCCAGGCTGATCTCGCCCAGATGATCGCCGAAGCGGCGGCGCAGCTCGGCCAGGAACGCCGTGTCATCGAGAGCCAGGATGCGCTGGGCTTCCGACTGGCGTTCGCTCCACACCAGCGACGCGCGGTTTCCGGGGAGCGGCAGAATGGCGAAGGGTCCCGATGGCGTGAAGTGTTCCTCGGCCCTGCCATGATGCGGGCGTTCGTGCGCGACCGTCACCACGATGCCGGTCTGGTCATAGGGCCAGCCCACGAGCTTGATGCCCGCTGCCTCGCGCGCCGGCGAGTTGCGGCCATCGGCGGCCACGATCAGTGGCGCCCGGATCGTCTCGCCCGAGGCCAGCGTCACCTGCGCCAATCCGGGCTGGAAGCGATAGTCCTGCACGGCACTGCCCACCGCAAAGCGGACGTGGGGTGCTGCCTCGGCTTCTGCCAGCAGGGCCGCATAGAGGAAGCGGTTCTCGATCATGTGGGCGGAGGGCCGGCCCTTCATGTCCTCCGCATCGAAGGACAGCAGCACGGGGCGCCGTTGCGGATCGGCACTGTCAGTGACGATGATCTCGGCCATGGCCTCAGCGTGATGGGCAATCTTGGGCCAGACGCCCAGCGCCTCGAACATGCGGCGCGCCGCGGCGGTGATCGCCGAAGCCCGGCCGTCGAATGCCGTGCTGGCAAAGC
>JBGSNJ010000544.1:0-3178 GCA_041739715.1 Aestuariivirga sp. | reverse complement strand
GGCTCGCGCCCCATCTCCGCGGCGCTGCGGATGCGGAACAGACCGCGCATGGTCTTGAGCCGCTCGGACTGCTCGTTGATCAGCCTGGCATAGGCCAGGTACTTGTCCTTGGAATTGCCGCGCACTGCATGCTGCAGGTTGGAAACAGTCTCGGCGTTCCACACATGCGCCTCGCCGCGGATGCGCTGGGCATATTCCCCGCCCACGTCGAGGGCCGCGCGGAATACCGGATTCTCGCCGAAGGCGTCCTCGTGGCGGTGGAAGGCCTCGTTCGCGATCTCGATCAGGCCCACGCCCTCGATCTGGGTCGCGGTGCCGGTGAAGTACTTCTTCACGAAGCCGGTGGAGAGGCCCACCGCGTCGAAGATCTGCGCGCCGCAGTAGGACTGGTAGGTCGAGATGCCCATCTTGGACATGACCTTGAGAATGCCCTTGTCGATGGCCTTGATGTAGCGCTTGGTCGCCTCGTAGGCGGTGATCTTCTCCTCAAGCGTCGGAAGCATCTCCTCCAGCGTCTCGAAGGCGAGATAGGGATTGATCGCCTCCGCGCCATAACCTGCCAGCGTGCAGAACTGGTGCACTTCGCGCGGCTCGCCGGATTCCACGACAAGCCCCACCTTGGTGCGCAGGCCCTTGCGGATCAGGTCGTGATGGGTGGCGGAGGTGGCAAGCAGCGACGGGATCGGCACGCGCTCGGCCGAGACGGCGCGGTCGGACAGGATGATGATGTTGTAGCCGTCGCGCACCGCGCGCTCGGCCTGGGCGCAGACCGAGTCGAGGGCCGCTTCCATGTATTCGGGGCCATTGGCCACGTCATATGTAATGTCGATGGTGGCCGTGCGGAAGGGGTTCTCGCGCACCGCGCCGATGGTGCGGATGCGCTCCAGCTCCTCGTTGGTGAGGATGGGCTGCGAGACCTCGAGCCGCATGTGCGACGAGGTGCCCTTGAGGTCGAGCAGGTTGGGACGCGGGCCGATGAAGGAGACCAGCGACATGACCAGCTCCTCGCGGATCGGGTCGATCGGCGGGTTGGTCACCTGCGCGAAGTTCTGCTTGAAATAGGTATCGAGCAGCTTGGCCTTGTCGGATAGCGCCGAGATGGGCGCGTCGTTGCCCATCGAGCCCACCGCCTCCTGGCCGGTCTGGGCCATGGGCGCCATGAGGATCTTGAGGTCTTCCTGCGTGTAGCCGAAGGCCTGCTGGCGGTCGAGCAGCGGAACGGTGCTGCGGGCGCGCCGCGTCTTGGCGGCGGGCAGGTCGCGCAGCACGACCTGGGTGCGCTTCAGCCAGTCCTTGTAGGGATGTGCGGCCGCAAGCTGCTTCTTCAGCTCCTCGTCCGAGATGATGCGCTTCTGTTCGAGATCGATCAGCAGCATCTTGCCGGGCTGCAGGCGCCACTTGTGGGTGATGTTTTCCTCGGCGAATTGCAGGCAGCCCATCTCGGAGGCGAGCAGCACATGGCCGTCGGCCGAGGTCATGTAGCGCGAGGGCCGCAGGCCATTGCGGTCCAGCGTCGCGCCGATCAGGCGTCCGTCGGTGAAGACCATGGCGGCCGGGCCGTCCCAGGGCTCCATGAGGGCCGCGTGATACTCGTAGAAGGCCCGGCGGTCCTCGTCCATCAGCGGGTTGCCGGCCCAGGCTTCCGGGATCAGCATCATCATGGCATGGGGCAGGCTGTAGCCGCCCATGGTGAGGAACTCGAGCGCATTGTCGAAGCAGGCGGTGTCGGATTGGCCCTCATAGGAGATGGGCCAGAGCTTCGAGAGGTCTTCGCCCAGAATCTCGGACTGCATGTTGGCCTGCCGCGCCGCCATCCAGTTGTAGTTGCCGCGCACCGTGTTGATTTCGCCGTTGTGGCAGACGAAGCGGTAGGGATGGGCCAGCGGCCAGCTCGGGAAGGTGTTGGTCGAAAAGCGCTGGTGCACCATGGCGAAGGCCGACTCGACGCGCGGGTCGACGAGGTCCAGGTAGTAGTCGCCGAGGCTCTTGCCCAGCACGAGGCCCTTGTAGACGATGGTGCGGGCCGAGACCGAAACCGGATAATATGTCTTTGCCTTGCTGCCCAGCACTTCCAGCACGCGGTTCGAGACCACCTTGCGGCAGACGAAGAGCTTGCGCTCGAAATGCGCCTCGTCACGGATGGTCGGTCCGCGGCCGATGAAGACCTGGCGATGCACGGGCTCGGTGCCCTTCACCGAGTAGCCGAGTACGGTTGAATCGACCGGCACATCGCGCCAGCCCAGAACCTTGAGGCCCTCTTCGCGGCTCGTTTCCCACCAGATGCGCTCGATGTCCTGGCGATAGACCGGCTCGCGCGGCATGAAGAGCTGTCCCACGCCGTAATGCTGCGGCCCGGGCAGTTCGAAGCCGAGCCGCTTGGCTTCCGCCGTGAAGAAGCCCTGCGGGATCTGGATCATGACGCCGGCGCCGTCGCCGGCCTTGGGGTCGGCACCCACGGCGCCGCGATGCTCGAGGTTCTTGAGAATGGAGAGTCCGTCGGCCACCACGCGATGGCTCTTGGCATTGTGGATATTGGCGATGAGGCCGATGCCGCAGGCGTCGTGCTCGTTGCGCGGGTCGTAGAGACCGTGCGCTTCGGGAAGCCCCTCTGGCAGCATGTGCATGTTCATGGCCAACTCCTTCTTCGTCCGTTCCCCAGCCTTGTCTCACATGCCTCCGGGTGGAAGCTTGTGAAGGATCGTGTCGTGCCGTGCCTGTCTCGTGAGGGGGAGACCCTGGGGGTCCCGTGCCCGGTTCGGAGGTCAGACCAGCGGCACCTTCGTCGGTGTCCGGGCCTGCCCTTACGACGTTTTACGAAGTGTCGCCCGGGGCATGCGCGCGGTGTCGACAGCCGGTTTGGCCGCCGCTTTCAGGTTCTTTGTGGTCGTATTCCGGAACATCCGGGTCCACTCGCCTTGAAATTCACCACGAAAGGACAGTGATACTGTCCTATTGCCTTATCGCAGATTGAGGGGCGCCGCGCAAGGAAGGAATCGGGTTCAGCAAAAATACGCAATAAAATTGCGCAGGCTGCCAGCGCTTGACTTCAGGAGACTGTGAGATATCTTCTCAGATATGGGAAACAACGTTTCTCCTGCCGCAGACATCGATCATCGCATCGCCGAGCGTCTGTGTGGGCTGCGCGGCGCGCGCGGCTGGTCGCTTGACGAGCTGGCGC
>JBGSNJ010000538.1:0-2211 GCA_041739715.1 Aestuariivirga sp. | reverse complement strand
CCGGGTGGCGGAGGACCTCGGAATCGGGTCCGCCGTCTGGCGGGCCTCGCCCCAGGCCAAGCTCGCCTACGTCGAAACGCTCGGCAAGGCCGGACGCAAGGTGCTGATGGTGGGCGACGGCATCAACGATGCCGCAGCACTCGCCGCCGGCTTCACCTCCATGGCGCCATCGACGGCCTCCGACATCGGCCGCACCGCCGCCGAGACGGTCTTCATGGGCGAGTCCATCCTTGCCGTGGCGACCGCGATCGAGGTGAGCGGCAAGGCGCAGCGTGTCGCCAAGGAGAACTTCATACTGGCCGTGGGCTACAACGTGCTGGCCGTGCCGCTGGCCATGGCGGGTCTTGTCTCGCCGCTGGTGGCTGCCATTGCCATGTCGACCTCCTCGATCATCGTCATCGCCAATGCGCTGCGGCTGGGGCTTGGCGTGACTCCCCTCGCGACAGCGGGTAAGGATCGGGCCGAAACGGCCGACCGCACGGAAACGAGGGCAGCAGCATGAACGGACTCCTGATCCTCATTCCGGTGGCTCTGTTCCTGGGCGGGCTAGGCCTTGCCGCCTTCATCTGGTCGCTGCGCTCCGGCCAGTACGAGGACCTTGAGGGTGCGGCCTGGCGCATTCTCCAGGACGACGACAAGCCCAAGCCCTGACGCGCCCAAACGCCTTCACCAAATCGCCTCATCGTTGTTGAACAGTGTTGCAGCCGCCGTTGACAGCGGGCGGCGCCAGTCCGATGCTCAGGACGGGGCATAAGAGTTTGAAACGACCGGAGGTTCCCATGATGAATGCCCGCCACCCCTTTCATGCCCTGTGGATGGCGCTTCTGGGGCTGATCTTTGTTGCAGCGCAGCACGGCGCGGCCGAGGCCGCGAAGAACTTTCCGGTCAGCCAGTTCAGCTATTTCATCAGCGACTACGAGGCCGAGCTGGCCAAGCTGTCGAAATCGGTGACCAAGACCAAGCCCGAGATCGAAGCCGACATCGCCGCCGCCGAGGCAGCGGGCAACCAGCGCCTGGCGGCAGCGGCCATCGAACAGCTGATCACCAAGGAGCCGTCCAATCCCGCCCTGTGGCTGCAACTCGCCACCGCCCTGTCGGAGGCCGAACCGATCAATGATTCGGATGGCTATACGCTGCCATCGCGCGTGATCGGCGCGGGGCTTCGCGCCTACATGCTTGCGCCCGATGCCGGGGACGAGGCCGCCGCACTTGCCATTGCCGCCGGCGGGCTTGCCAAGCGCGAGTACTGGCGCCCGGCGCTGCTGGCCTACAAGGAGAGCCTGAAACTCGCCGAGGATCCCGAGCTGCGCGAGACCTACGAGACGCTCCGCATCGAACGCGGCTTCCGCGTCATCGACTACAAGGTGGACAACGATGCGACGCCGCCGCGCGTCTGCTTCGAATTCTCCGAGCCCGTTTCGCGGACGGTGACGGACTTCACCCCCTACTTCCGCCAGGAGCCGGGGCCGCTCGCCGCCGTGACGGCGGAAGGAACCAGGCTCTGCGTCGAAGGCCTCGAGCATGGCGGTCGCTACACGATTACCGCCCGCGCCGGACTTCCCGCCGCGGTCGATGACAGCCTGCCCAAGGACGCGAGCTTCGAATTCTATGTGAAGGACCGCAACGCGTCGGTGCGCTTCACCGGCCGCAGCTTCGTGCTGCCGCGCATCGGCCAGAACGGCATCCCGGTGATTTCCGTCAACAGTCCCAAGGCCAAGCTGGCGCTTTACCGCATCGGTGACCGCAACCTGATTTCCAGCGTGGTGAACTCGGACTTCCGCCAGCAGATCAGCGGCTATGGCGCACAGAACATCGCCGACCGCCTGGGCAAGGAAGTCTGGGCCGGCGAGATGGACACGCCAGCGCCGCTCAACAAGGAGGTGACCACCGCCTTCCCGGTCGACGAGGCGCTGGGCAAGCTCGAAGCCGGACTCTACGTGATGACCGCGCAGCCCGCGGGACAGCAGGTCGAAGAATGGAACCAGGTCGCCACGCAGTGGTTCGTGGTCTCTGACCTTGGCCTCGCCACCTCCAGCAGCAGCGACGCGCTGCGGGTCTCGATCCGCTCCATCGCGACGGCGGAGCCGGTCAAGGGCGCGGATGTCCGCCTCATCGCCCGCAACAACGAGGTGCTGGCCACCGCGGCGACGGACGACAATGGCGCAGCGGCTTTCGACGGCGGACTTCTCAATGGCGAAGGCGGCGACGCGC
>JBGSNJ010000517.1:0-12124 GCA_041739715.1 Aestuariivirga sp. | reverse complement strand
GATCCGGTCGCCCGGCCGCAGGTCATCGATGCCGCAGGATTCAAGTTCGCCATCGCGATAGCGCAGGGCCGTCTTGGGGGCGCGGTCCAGCAGCGCCTTCATTTCGGCGGTCGCCCGGCTGGAGGCGTAGTCCTCGAGCAGCTGGCCGCCGGCATACATCAGCGCGACGACCGCGGCGGCAAGATTCTCGCCGAAGGCGATGGCCGCGGACATGGACAGGGCCGCAACGATATCGAGGCCGAACTCGCCGCGGCCAAGCGACTTCAGGATCTGGACCAGCAGGGCCGCCAGCACGATGAGGGCCGCGCCGCCCCAGATGGCCTCCGCCCAGCCACTCCGGCCTGCCCAGCCCGCGGCGAAACCGAGGGCAAGCCCGGATGCCGATACCAGAGACAGCAGAATCTTGCCCGGATTCACCGCTTTATCCTTGTTGTCACATCACGTTAGCACAGGAGCGGTGCCCGCTACTGATCCTGGTCAAGACACCGGGAATGTTCCTAAACGTGTTAGGTCATTAAGTCCGCCTTTACCCTTAACTGCCAGACTCGCGATCCTCGGCTGGCACAGATCCAAGCCAGCTCGAAACCGAGACCAGCGCCAACACATCTGATTTCAAAGGACCGGTCGTTCCAGCATGGCTTCCCGCGTATTGATTGTAGAAGACGATCCGGCACAGCGCCGCATCCTCGAAGAACTGGTCAAGCGTTTTGGTTTTGATCCGATTGCCGTTGATGGCGGCGCCAAAGGCCTCGATGCCTTGCGCGCCAGTTCCGGGGGCACCATCGAACTGGTGATTCTCGATCTCAACATGCCCGGGATGGATGGGCTGGAGTTCCTCGAACGGGTCCAGGGCATCCGCGGCGATCTGCCCGTCATCGTTCAGACGGCCCAGGGCTCGATTGAGACGGTGATCAAGGCCATGCGGGCCGGCGCCGACGACTTCGTGGTCAAGCCAATCTCGCCGGAACGGCTCAAGGTATCGATGCAGAACCTTCTGAAGGTCAATGCCTTGACCGAGGAGGTCAAGCGGCTGAACAAGAAGGTTGGCGGAGCGCTGTCGTTCGATGACCTCATCGCGTCTTCCCCGGCCATGGCGAACGTCCTTCGGCTTGGTCGCCGCGGGGCACAGTCCAATATTCCGATTCTCATCGAGGGCGAATCGGGCGTCGGCAAGGAAATGATCGCCCGCGCCATCCAGGGTGAGAGCGACAGATCCGGACGCCCATTCGTGGCCGTCAACTGCGGCGCAATTCCGGAAAATCTCGTCGAGTCGATTCTGTTCGGCCATGAAAGAGGTGCTTTCACCGGTGCGACCAGCCGTCACCTCGGCAAATTCCAGGAAGCTGATGGCGGCACGCTGTTCCTGGATGAAGTCGCCGAACTGCCTCTCGACATGCAGGTAAAGCTGTTGCGCGCAATTCAGGAAGGTGAAATCGATCCAGTCGGCGCTCGCAAGCCGGTGAAGGTCAATATCCGCCTGGTGTCGGCCACCAATCGCAACATGATCGAAATGGTGAAGGCCAGCCGGTTCCGCGAAGATCTTTACTACCGCCTCAACGTCTTCCCCATCATGGTACCGCCGCTGCGCGACCGCAAGGAAGACATCCCGGCGCTAGTCGACCATTTTATCACGCGCTTTGCGGCCGAGGAAGGCCGAAAGGTGCGCGGCATCGCGCCGGATGCCCTCGCGCTGCTGCGCGCCTATGCCTGGCCAGGCAATGTCCGGCAACTCGAGAACACCGTGTTCCGCGCTATCGTGCTGTGCGAGGGCGATACGCTGGGGATCGAGGACTTTCCGCAGATTGCGGCCCTGGTCGACGGTTACGAGGTGAAGATTCCCGCAGCGCCGGCGGCCCCGCCAAAGCCGGTTCTGCCGCAGGGCATTGCTGCAATTGCCGGGTCCGCACGCTCGTCCGGGGGCGCGGTCAGCGACGGCATGGCGCTTGGCATTCCGGTTGTCACCGAGGGCGGGCACATGCGCAAGCTTGAAGATGTTGAAGCCGACATGATCCGCATGGCCTTGCATCGCTATCGCGGCCAGATGTCTGAAGTTGCACGAAAACTCGGCATCGGAAGATCGACCCTCTATCGCAAGATGAAGGAATTGGGGCTTGAGGAAGCCGCCAGCTGACACCGCGAGACGCACACTGCAAAGTGAGGGTGTGGATATCTCTTTCGGTTGAACTCCTCTGGCATGACCATTAAGGATTGGGCTCGAGAGGGTTAAGGGAGTCCCGATGTCCAGGCTGGCCTTGAAGATCGGCATTGCCGCGCTCGCCATTGTCGTGGCTGCAGGCGCAGCCGAGGCCAGCGAACGCACCAAGAAAAAGAAGAAGGGCTTCTTCGCCGCACTGTTCGGCGAGTCGACCAATACGCAGCGCAAGAAGGCCAAGAAGAACCGCCGCTTCCTCTTCGGCGGCAACGACGATGTCAAGATCATCAGTGGGTCCGAGTCCGACATCACCCGAGGCCGCTACGACGATGATCCGGAGCCCAGCCCGGGGCTGGGCATGGGCAATCTGACCTATGTGCCCGACAAGCTGGCACTCCTGGGCAATGCGAAGTTCACCGAGCCGCGTCCGGCTGATCCGGCGGCCTCAGCCATCATGGATGCGCTGGCAAGCGACGACGCGGGCATTCGCATCCTTCCCGAGGCCCGCGACGCCATCCTCGACCATTACCGGTCGACAGGATTCAAGCCTGTCTGGCTGACGGGCCAGTCCCTGCAGCCGCGCGCAGAGAGTCTCTTGAAGCTGCTGGCGGCGGCCGGAGACGAAGGGCTCGATCCGGCGAACTACCTGCCTCCCGCCTTGACCTCCTTCGATGCGCCCCTGCCCAGCTGGGACGCGGCCGCGATGGCTCGCCTCGATATCGGGCTGACAGCCATGGCGATCAAATATGCCCGACACGCATCAGGCGGCCAGTTCGATCCGCGCCGCCTGTCCGCCTACAACGATGTCGAGCCGGCCTGGGTGCCCGCCAGCCAGGCCCTCAAGGTTCTGGCCTGGTCGCCCTTCCCGGTCGAGTATCTGAACAGTCTTCATCCGCAGCTGGATGCCTATGCCGCCTTGAAGAAGGCGCTGGGGGAGAGCCGCGACGCCCTTGCCACGCCGGCACCGGAACCGATTCCCGACGGAAAGATCATCCGCATCGGTATGTCCGACGAGCGCATGCCCGAGATCCGCGCGCGCCTTGCTGAGAAGGGATTTGGACCAGAAGGCGACTACATCCCGGTTGATCCCTTTGTCCTCGACACCGAGTTCTCCGCGCGCCTCAAAACCTATCAGATCAGCGCCGGGGTCAAGGCCTCGGGCCTCGTCGGCCCCCAGACGATCCGGGCCCTGAACGGCGAGGAAGCGATCAACTATTCCGCCGCCATTCTGAACAATATGGAACGTCTGCGCTGGCTTCCCAAGGACCTGGGCAAACGCCATGTCTTCGTCAACCAGCCGGCCTTTTCCGTGCGGGTGATGGACAACGGCAAGGAGACCTGGAACAGCCGCGTCATCGTTGGAAAGCCGCACACCCAGACATCGGTGTTCCACGACGAGATGGAAACCGTGGTGTTCAACCCCTCCTGGGGCGTTCCGCAATCGATTATTGCAAACGAATACCTGCCCAAGCTGCGGCGTGACCCGGGCTATCTCGACCGGATCGGCTTCAAGGTGGTGAACCAGAAAGGCAAGGTCGTCAGCTCGAGGTCTGTGAACTGGCGCGCCTATGGCAGGAAGATTCCCTACGGGATCCATCAACCTCCTGGAAGCGACAACGCATTGGGAGAACTGAAGTTTTTGTTCCCCAACAGCCATGACATCTACATGCATGACACGCCGAACCGGGAGCTCTTCGAGAAGGATGTCCGGACATTCAGCCATGGCTGCGTCCGGGTGCAGAATCCCCGGGAATTTGCCGCCGTGCTCTTGGGCTGGGATAGTGCCAAGATCGATGAGTACGTCTCCACGCATGGCAGCGAAAACGTGAAGCTGCCAGCTAAAGTGCCGGTACATCTCACCTATTTCACCGCCTGGCCGGGTGAAGACGGGCAGATCAAGTTCTACGCCGACATTTATGGCCGCGACAAGGCCATGGAAAATGCCCGTTCCGCCATAACCTTGGCCCAACGTTAACCACCGGAACGCTTTTTGCCTGTTTCCACCGCTTTATTCGGGCACATTTGATTTGAATTAAATGCTTGTTAAACATGATCGTTCACCATCATCCAGAAGGCGCCTCATGGTCGCCTTATTGTTGTTCGAAACGCGGATTCAGTGTAAGCGGGCTTCATGGCCTGCTGGCAGCCTGGACTGGGCACCAGAGGAACCGGTAAACCGGTTGTGTGTGGGGTAATGGGTTTGGATTGCAGGGAAGCCGGACAGCGCAAGACATTGCTTACGCGTTGCAAGAAAGTACTCGCCTCCACCGCCGTTGCCGCCGTCATGACGGCCGGCCTGTGGTTCGGTTTGGCCGATTCAGCTGTTTCGGGTGGCGAAACCCGTACCATCTCCCTTTACATGGTGCATACGGGCGAGAGCCTGAAAGTCACTTACATGAAGAACGGAAAATACATTCCGTCCGCCATGAAGAAGATCAACTACATCCTGCGCGACTGGCGCCGGAATGAAGTGATCACCATGGATCCCAAGACCATCAATCTGATCTGGGAACTGCACGCCGATCTCGGCTCCAAGCGTCCCATCCATATCGTCAGCGGCTATCGCTCGCCCAAGACCAATGCCTTCCTGAAGAAGGTTGGCCGCAACGTGGCCCGCAAGAGCCAGCACATGGTCGGCAAGGCCATCGACATCTACTTCCCCGACATCCCCTCAGAGAAGATCCGCAACAGCGCCCTGGTTCGCCAGATCGGCGGCGTCGGATACTATCGCAGCGGCGGCGGCCCCACCGGTTTCGTCCATGTCGATTCCGGCCGTGTCCGCCACTGGGGACCTGCCATCAGCAATTCGCTGATGGCGAAGATCATGCGCGACTACAAGAAGACGGTCGGCGCGCGCCGCGGCAAGGCCAACATGATTGCCATTCCTGAAGGGGACGACGGCCTGCCGCAGTCGGATGGACCGTTCCAGACCGCCGAGGCAACGGGCAAGAAGAAGAAGATTCCGCTCGAAACCGCCTACTCGACAGAGGATGACGAGCTCGCCGAAATGGCCGATGCCGCGAGCAAGGAAAAGCCCAAGTCCAAGGTGGACGTCCCGGTTGCCGAGGCTGCCGGAGAAGTTCCGGAAGGAATCGTCAAGGCCTATCCCATTCCCAAGCCGCGTCCCAAGCCCATCGAGGTGCTGATGCTGGCCGCGGTGAACATGGATATTCCGGCCGACGCGACCTTCCAGCCCGCCGCCGCGCCAGCGCCAAGCTTCGACGGCAAGTCCAAGGCCTCGCCGGTGGCCGATAGCAATATGGGCGTCGTGATCTCGGCCGAGACGATGCGCGATGTCTCTTCCGACGAGCAGATCTCCAACTCGGATGCGAAGGCCAGCTTCGCCGCTCAGCTGCGCGACGGCACGGCTGAAGATGTTCCGATGATCAAGCCGATCACCACCGCGTCGGCCGCGGGGCAGGACATCTTCTGGTTCCAGCAGATCATCTTCAACAGCGATGCAGCAGTGCGCCGGGACGGTGCTCCACAGCCATTCGGCGAGTCGCTGGCCGGTCTTCTGCCCGGCATCGAAGAGGCCGAAGCGGCGCCGACAGACGACATGCCGAAACTCGCGGTCGCCGGCATGCCGGAAGTGGCGGTCGGCAAGGGCGATATGCTGGTGGTGAACCGCGAGGGCAAGGGCAGCCTGATGATGGATGCGCCCGCGGTGCTGGCCAAGAGCCAGAAGCTCGGCCAGATCAATCAGTAAAGGCGAACAGTTTTCTTCACGGTATCAGAGGCGGCCTCAGGCCGCCTCTTCCGTTTCGCCGGGGACCATGCCCAGCGCGGCAAGGTAGAGATCGAGCATCGACTGCTCTTCTTCGCGCTCGGCGGCTTCCTTCTTGCGCAGCGAAATCACCTTGCGCAGGATCTTGGTGTCGAAGCCGTTGGCCTTGGCTTCGGCATAGACTTCCTTGATGTCGCCGGCGATCGTCTTCTTCTCTTCCTCGAGCCTTTCGATGCGCTCGACCAGCGAACGAAGCTGGCCTTGTGCGAAAGTGGTCTTGGTACTTGGCATCGTGAACTCCGGGCTTAGTGCTTGTGTGATTTTTCAAAGGCCTGCTTCTGGCTTGCGGTGGCTTCGCCTTGATACCTGGCCTTCCAGTCCTCATAGGGCATGCCATAGACCATCTGGCGCACAGCCTCGCGCGTGACGGGAACGCCCCGCTCCTTTGCGGCATCCTCGAACCAGTTGGCGAGGCAGTTGCGGCAGAAGCCGGCAAGATTCATCAGGTCGATGTTCTGCACATCCGTGCGCTGCCGCAAGTGCTCCAGAAGCCGGCGATAGGCCGCCGCCTCCAGCTCCATTCGGGTCTTGTCATCCATGTCCATCCGGAACCTGCCTCACGCGCGGAGGGTCATTTAGAATGGCTTGCAGAACCCGCGCCACACGTTCCACCCATTCATCCACACCTGATTTGGTGGCGATCAGGTCCTGGCGTAACTCGATCAATCCATGCGGCAGACCACGCCGGTTGGCATGGGTGTCGATGGTGTCGCCTTCCAGCGCGCCATGATAGGGTTCGTTGTCGCCGACGACGATTCCGCCTTGCGCGGCAAAGCCCTGCATCATGGCCTGCGCCGTTGCGGCATCCCGGTCCCAGAGAATGCCGACATGCCAGGGCCGCGGCGTGGATTTCCAGATTGGCGTGAAGCTGTGGAGGTTCACGATGAGGGGCGTCACCCCGGCCGACAGCATGGCCTCGATCTCAGCCGCGATGGCGGCGTGGTAGGGCCTGTGAAAGCGCGCAATGCGGCGCTGGCGCTCGGCTTCGTCGATCCGGCTGTTCCCTGGAACCACGGCCCCGTCCGACAGGCGCATGATGAGGGTGGGGTCATCCATGCCGCGGTTGGGGTCGATCAGCAGCCGCGAGTAGCAGGAGAGAATGGCCGTCGCCCCCAGGCAGGCTGCAAGACCCAGCACCACCGCGCGAGCGCCGATGTCGTAGGCGATGTGGCGTTCGAACTGTTCGGCCGGCAGACCGAGGTCGCCATACTCGGGCGGCAGCGCATTCGAGGCATGGTCGCAGAGGATCAACAGCCTGTTCCCGGCCTTGCCAGGCACCCGCTCAAATGACCGAAAAGCAATGTTCTTTGCCATGGACGTGCCATATAGATGAGGCTATTGGCTCCGTCACCTCATCAGGCGGATCGCTGCGGGCGGACAAGGATCGTCCGGCGCAGTTGACGCCGGATGGCCTAAGGGGAATGTTATGAGCGATTCGCGCAAAACTGCGGGAGGCGGGACAATGGTTCGAAAAGCGGCCCTCACGGTCGGGGCGCTCGGAATGCTGGGTGCTATGGCTCTACCCGCCCAGGCTGACCTGAAGATGTGCAACAACACGACCAGCCGGGTTGGCGTGGCCCTCGGCTACAAGGACAAGGAAGGCTGGGCCACCGAGGGTTGGTGGACCATCGAACCCGAGAAGTGCCTTCCGCTGCTCAAGGGCGCACTGATTGCCCGCTACTACTATGTCTTCGCCGTCGACTACGACAAGGGCGGTTCCTGGGGCGGCAAGGCCATGATGTGCACCCGCGACAAGGTCTTCACCATCCGGGGAATCGAGGATTGCGCTGGCCGCGGCTACCAGAAGACCGGCTTCTTCGAGGTGGATACCGGCGAGGAGACCGATTGGACCGTGTCCCTGTCAGGCGAGAAGACCACGCAAGGACAACAATAGACCGTGCGACGTAACCGCAAGGCCAAGATCGTGGCCACCCTCGGTCCGGCCTCGTCTTCGCCCGAGATGCTCGAGAAGCTCTTTCGCGCCGGTGTCGACGTCTTCCGCATCAACATGAGCCACACGCAGCATGACCTGCTGCGCCGCCTGATCCTCGACATCCGCAGTGTCGAAGCAAAGCTCCAGCGGCCCATCGGCATTCTTGCCGACCTGCAAGGCCCGAAAATCCGTATCGGGACCTTCGCCGAAAAGGAAGCCCGCATCAACGCGGGCGATACATTCATCTTCGACACCGACAAGACCCCAGGCAATGCCACGCGCGTCTACCTTCCGCATCCCGAGATCTTCGCCGGCGCCAAGGAAGGCGACAACCTCCTGCTCAACGACGGGCGGTTGCGCGTCGAAATCATCACTGCAGAGTACGATCGGCTCACGACGCGGGTGATCTTCGGCGGCACGCTGTCCGATCGCAAGGGCGTCAATCTCCCCGATACGGTCATTCCGATTCCGGCGCTGACCGCGAAGGACCGCTCCGATCTTGAAGCGGCGGCCGAAGCCGGCGTCGACTGGATCGCCCTGTCATTCGTGCAACGCCCGGACGACGTGGCCGAGGCGCGCAAGCTGATTGCCGGCCGCGCCGGCGTCATGGCCAAGATCGAGAAGCCCGCGGCCCTGCAGTGCCTCGACGAAATCCTCGAAATTGCCGATGGCCTCATGGTTGCCCGTGGCGACCTGGGCGTCGAACTGCCGCTCGAGGCCGTGCCCGGCAAGCAGAAGCAGATCACGCGCGCCGCGCGACGCATGGGCAAGCCGGTGATCGTCGCCACGCAGATGCTGGAATCGATGATCGTGGAGCCGGTGCCGACTCGCGCGGAAGTCTCCGACGTCGCCACCGCCGTCTACGAAGGCGCCGATGCCATCATGCTGTCGGCGGAAAGCGCCACGGGAGCATGGCCGGACAAGGCCGTGGCGACCATGGACCGGATTGCGCGCGAAGTGGAGCGCGACAGCCTCTATCGCGGCATCATCACCGCCCAGCGCTATGAGCCGCAGGCGACAAGTGCTGACGCCATTTCGGGCGCGGCCCGCACCATCTCGGAGACCCTCAAGCTGGCGGCGATCGTCTGTTTCACCGGCTCCGGATCGACCGGCGTGCGCATGTCGCGCGAAAGACCCGAAACGCCAGTGATTGCGCTGACGCCGATCCCCGCAACGGCTCGCCGCCTCGCGCTGGTCTGGGGTCTTCACTGCGTGCTGACCGAAGATGCCAAGGACCTCGATGACATGGTCTCGCGCGCGGCCCGCATTGCCGTCGATGAAGGCTTTGCCGAACCAGGCCAGCGCATCATCATCACGGCCGGCGTCCCCCTGGGAACACCCGGCGCAACCAACATGCTGCGCATTGCCTATGTGGGCAGGAACGGGGCGACAGGAAACTGACGGCCAGACCGACCTCGGCGGTCAGATGGCCTGCTCCAGCCGTTCCAGTTCTTCGAGAGCTTCCTTCGGACCCTCCATGAGCGGGTTCATGGTCAAGGCCTCGCGATAGGCATCGATGGCTGCGGCGTAGTTCTTCTTCTTCTGGTAGATCATCCCGCGGCCGGCAAGGGCCCCGAAGTGGCGCGGCTCCAGCTCCAGCACCTTCTCGATATCGGCAAGAGCAGCATCGTAGCGCCGCATCAGATAGTAAAGGGTCGCGCGGCGATTCCAGGCTTCGGCAAAATCGGGATAGCGCTCAACCAGCTTGTCCAGGATCTTGAGGGCTTCTTCCGGAGCGCCTTCGTCGGTCGCCTTGCTGGCCTGGCGCAGCAGAACCTCGGCGGTTGGCGAATCCGATGCCATCCAGAGGTCCCAGATTTTCTTCTCGAGGGTCTTGGCATTTGCCTCTGCGCCAGCCGTGTGCAGGCTGGCAAAGAGCCGATCAAGCGACTCGGATCGCATCTCCGCCGGGGACTTGGCGACCTCCGGTGGCGCAGGAAGCGCCTCCTCGGCTCTTGCCGGTGTGGCGAACATCAGGCAGGCCAAGAGCAGGCATGAGGCGTGGCGCATGGTGGGAGAATACACCAAAGCCTGTGGCAACAAAATGAGCGCCGCGGGCAGTGGCTGCCCGCGGCGTTCACAAATCCGTCAGGGAGATAAGGTTCAGCCCTGCCGCGCCTTGAAGCGCGGATTGGTCTTGTTGATGATGTAAACCCGGCCCTTCCGGCGGACCAGCCGGTTATCGCGGTGCCGCTTGATCAGCGACTTCAAGGAATTACGAACTTTCATGGACTTCACCTGATTTTTCAGGCACATGGAACCAGAGGTCCGCAACGCCTGCGAGAATTGAGGCAGGTCTATAGAGGGGCGGGCCGAGCCTGTCAACCGGACCCTACTCCATCATGCAAAACGTCTCCACCACCGAACTCGCGATCACCGTAAGCGCCCTCCTTGCCGGATTTGGCCTCGTGGCCGGAATGATCGTTCTCGAACGCCGCCCCCGGACAAGCCTGAACCCGCGGCTCATCCCCACAACCCCCATCATGCTTCTGGGCGCACTGGTCGCGGTCCTGGCCATCGTGCATCTGGTCAATCTCTATGGCGTTCACACCGGGAGATAGTCGATGAACACCATGCTGCCCCCGACCCAGACACTCTACTTCGAAGACCTTTCTATCGGCATGACGGAGGTCTATGTGAAGGAGGTGAAGTCGTCCGATGTGGTCGGCTTCGCCGAGATCAGCGGAGACCGGAACCCGATCCATCTGTCCGAACACTTCGCGGCCCGAACCCCCTTCGGCGGGCGCATCGCCCATGGCCTCTACACGGCAAGCCTGATCTCTGCGGTCATTGGCACGCGCCTGCCCGGCCCCGGCGCGGTCTACATGTCGCAGACGCTCAACTTCAAGGCGCCTGTCCGGATTGGCGACATGGTGGAAGCTTCGGTCGAAGTGGTCGAACTGGTCGAGAAGGGCCGGCGGGTGAAACTGGCCTGCCGCTGCATGGTGGGCGAGACACTGGTCCTCGAGGGCGAGGCACTTGTGAAAGTGCCGGGCAAGCCGGAAGGCTATTGATCTTGACTAAATTTCTGCAACGTTTCTAGTTCCTGTCATGGCTCAGACCAACATCATTCCCCTGCCCCATCACGCGCGCAATGCGGGCTTTGCCTTCGACCGTGACTGGATCGATAGCCTGCGCGTCAATCTCTCCGCTGCAGAGCGCCGCGTCGCAACGCTTCCGGGCCGCCGCTCGGTGAAGAAGGATGCCCAGGCCGCCTGGCTGCTCAAGGCCGTGACCTGCATCGACCTCACCACGCTGAGCGGCGACGACACGGCGGGCCGCGTCAAGCGGCTCTGCGCCAAGGCCATTCATCCCGTGCGGGCGGACATTCTCGAAGGCCTGGGCATGGGTAATCGCGGACTCCATACCGGCGCTGTCTGCGTCTATCATCGCTTTGTCGCCACCGCGGCCGAGGCGTTGGCCGGAACCGGCATTCCGGTTGCCGCCGTCTCCACCGGTTTCCCCGCGGGCCTTGTCCCGCATGACGTGAAGCTTCGCGAGATCGAAGCCTCGGTTAGAGACGGTGCGGCCGAGATCGACATCGTCATTACCCGCGAACATGTCCTCACCGGCAACTGGAAGGCACTCTACGACGAGATGCGCGACTTCCGCGAGGCCTGCGGCTCTGCACATGTGAAGGCAATCCTCGCCACCGGCGACCTCAAGACGCTGCGCAATGTCGCGAGGGCCTCGATGATCTGCATGATGGCCGGCGCCGACTTCATCAAGACCTCCACCGGCAAGGAGGGCGTGAATGCCACGCTGTTGGTCACGCTCGTCATGCTGCGCATGATCCGCGACTACCACGAACGCACCGGCTACAAGGTGGGTTACAAGCCTGCCGGAGGCATCTCCGCCGCAAAGGACGTCCTGAACTACCAGATCATGATGAAGGAGGAGCTCGGCCGGGACTGGCTCGAACCGGATCTCTTCCGCGTCGGCGCATCAAGCCTCCTTGCCGACATCGAACGGCAGCTCGAACATCACCTCACCGGCCGCTACTCGGCCTTCAACCGCCACCCCGCAGGCTGAGCCATGAGCGTTGCCGATTACTTCGACTCCATGGACTATGGCGCAGCGCCCGAGTCCGACAGCGAGGCCCGCGCCTGGCTGGCCGGCCACACGGCGAGCTTTGGCCACTTCATCAACGGCGCCTTCACCGCTCCCGCCGATACATTCGAAACGCGCGAACCGGCGACCGGGAAACTGCTGGCGCAGGTTTCGACCGGCTCCGCCGCCACCATCGCCGAGA
>JBGSNJ010000543.1:0-7760 GCA_041739715.1 Aestuariivirga sp. | reverse complement strand
ACCCTGGTCCGCCGCGAGGGCGCGCCCAATGCCGTGGGACTTGTGGCCGGCGCCGTGCATCTCGCGGGCATCGCATGGTTCCGCAGCTACACCCTGACCCTGGCCTTCACTTCAGCGGTCTTCTTCGCCTTCCTGGGCGGCGCGCCCCACATCATGGTCGACGTGCTGCACGGAACCCCGATGGAATACGGCATGTGGTTCGTGCTGATCTCCTCGGGCTACATGCTGGGCAATTTCCTGTCGGGCCGCTTTACCCAGCGCATGGGCATTGACCGCATGATGCTGATGGGGTGCGGCGTGACGACCCTGGGCGGGCTCCTGTGCCTGGCGGCGGCCGCGCTCGGGTTTCTCTCGCCCCCCACCCTCTTCGTCCCCATGGCCTTTGCGGCCCTCGGCAATGGCCTGACCATTCCCAACGGGACAGCGGGGGCGATCAGCGTCGATGCCCGCCTCACCGGCGCCGCCGCCGGCTGGGCCGGCTTCGTGCAGATGGCCTGCGGTGCTGCAGCCTCGCAACTTGTCGGCACGCTGCAGGAAGATTTCCCCTTTTCCGTGTTCTGGTGCATGTCGGCGGCCAGCATCCTTGCCCTCGCCATCCATCTTGGCGCGCTGCGCCGCAAGCGCCTCGCAACTTCGTGAGTCGCGGCCCAAAATTCGCCCGTTTTCGGGACTTTAGCTCGAAAATCATTCGTGATGGCTTTAGCAGCAAAATCGAATCTGCTAGAGTTGACCTTCGGGGAGTCAATGAGGAGTTTCCTGCCGATGAAGCTGACCAATCGCGGTCTTGGCCGTCTTGCCGCTGTATCCGCGGTGGCATTGACGCTGGCCGCCTGTGCCTCGACCGGCACGGACAATGTCGCCAACAACAGCCCCGGTCCCGAAGTCATGTCGGCTCAGGAGATCCGCGGTGTGCTTGCCGGGAAAAGCTGGAAGTTCCGCGGCCCCAACAACACCGGCACCACGCTCTATGCTGAGGACGGCACATCCCTGGTAGAAGTTGATGGCAAGGGCACGACCCGCGGCAAGTGGATGACCAAGGACGGCCAGCTCTGCGAGAGCTTCGATCCAGCGCCCTTCCTGCCAGGTGGCGTACCGATGAGCTGCTATCCCTTCTCGGGGAGCGGTGGTGTCTATCAGGCCGGTAAGGCCACTTTCACGCTTGCGTCATGATGATTTGAACACTTGCCACAATTGCGCCACGCTCGCTCCTAACTCTTGCCTGCGGCGAGGTGCATCGCCAACCCACAACATGTCGAAACGGGATGATCGGATGACTGCGGCAATCACCCGCCGAAGCCTGTTGCTTTCAGGACTTGCGTTCCTTGGGAGCGGCCTGGCGGCTGGCGCCAAGGCGAACGCGCTCTATGGCGGCGAGGATCAGGAGTACTTCAATCCCGATCTGCTGCCACCGGCCGAATCGGAAATCGACTATCCCATCGAGCCCGTCAACCCTCGCCGCATCCGCAAGAAGTTCCGCCGCACCGTCGTCGAGTTCAACGGCAGTGCCCAGCCGGGAACGATCTTCGTCGATCCCGACAACCGCTACCTCTATCATGTGATCGCTCCCGGACAAGCGACGCGCTATGGCGTGGGCGTGGGCCGTCAGGGCTTCGAATGGTCCGGCGATGCCATTGTCGGCATCAAGCGGCGCTGGCCGCGCTGGGTGCCGCCGCGCACCATGGTGGACCGTGATGCCAATGCGCTGCGCTGGGTCAATGGCCAGCCAGGAGGGCCTGACAATCCGCTGGGCGCACGGGCGCTCTACCTCTATGCCAACGGCGTGGACACGCTTTACCGCATCCATGGCACCAACGACCCCTCCTCCATCGGCAAGGCCATGTCCTCCGGCTGTATCCGAATGCTGAACGAGGATGTCGCCCACCTGTTCGACCTGGTCGAGATTGGCACTCCTGTCATCGTGCTGCCGTCGCGCGGCGTGTGATGCCTGCTGATCGCAGCATCACGACCATCGGCTTCGATGCCGACGATACGCTATGGCAAAACGAGACCTTTTTCCGCATCACTGAGCGCCGCTTCACCGAATTGCTCGCCGATCATGCCGACCATGCCGCGATATCGGCGCGGCTGCTGGAGGCCGAGCGGCGCAACCTCCGCTTCTACGGCTACGGCATCAAGGGCTTCACGCTTTCGATGATAGAGACCGCGCTGGAGGTGACTGACGGCAAGGCGCCCGCCGCGGTGATCGCCGAAATCCTCTCCTATGGCCGCGAGATGCTGAACCACCCGGTGGAGACCTTACCCCACGCGCGTGAAGCCCTCGCGCAACTGTCCGGCGACTATCGCATCGTGCTCGTCACCAAGGGCGATCTCTTCGATCAGGAGCGGAAGCTGGCAGCATCCGGCCTCGGTGACTTCTTCGACGGTGTCGAGATCGTCAGCGAGAAGACACCCGAGGTCTACCAGCGGGTCTTTACGCGCCATGGCGATGGCGCCACGCGAGCCATGATGATCGGTAATTCCCTGAAGTCGGATGTCGTGCCGGCGATTGCAGCCGGCAGTTGGGGCGTGCATGTGCCGCATGATCTGACCTGGGCGCTGGAGCATGTCGATCCGCCGGAGGGCAATCCGCGCTTCAGGAAGGTCGATCACCTGGGCCTGATCTATCCACTGATCCGGCAAGTCTCTTGAAGGCGCCCGAAAGCTGTGGCACACGCCCTGCGGGGCCAAGGAACCGTGCATGAACATTCGTCTGCTGAGCATTCTGCTGGTTGCGGCATTGCTGGCTGCCTGCACCAAAGGGTCCAACAACGGCGTGCGCGTCGTGAGCGGCGGCGGTTCACCGTCCGGTACGCAGCAACCTGAAGCGATTCGCAACTTCACCAGCGCCGAGATCTATGCAGCCATCGTCGGCAAGACCTTCCAGTACACCCGCTCGGACGGCAACGGCTTCGTTACCTACAATGCCAACGGAACTTTCGAATTCCAGGACGATACCCGCGGCGCCGGCAAGGGCCGCTGGGTGGTGAACGGCAACCAGTTCTGCGAGACCTTCGGCACAGGCGCTTCAACCGAGTGCGGGGATTTCAAGACGACGGGCGATGCCTATTTCGCCGCCAAGTCACGCCTGGTGGAGATGAAGAGCTAGCCGCCGGTCACGGGTGGAAAGAACGCCACCTCGCGCGCGCCGGCGATCGATGCATCGAAGCCGGCGTGAACCTGATCGACGGCGGCCCGGATCGTGCGGCGATCGGCGAAGGCAGCGGCGAGGCCGTCATCGCGGGCAGCCAGGAAGTCCATCAGACCCGACACCGTGACAACCGATGCCGGCACCTCGATCTCCTCGGAACTGCGGCCCACGACCTGGCGGATGCGCGCGAAATAGAGGATCTTCATCGGCGTTCAATCGACGACGTGGCGCAGGCCGGCGCGGAAGTAGTCATAGCCCGTATAGAGCGTGAGGCCGGCGGCAATCCACAGCAGCGCGATACCGAATTCGGTGAGATAGGGAATGATCTTGTCGCCGGCAGGTCCGGCGATCAGGACGCCGATGGCGACCAGCTGCACGGTGGTCTTCCACTTGGCAATCTTGGTGACGGGCACGGACACCTGCAACTCGCCAAGGTATTCGCGCAGGCCCGACACCAGAACCTCGCGGGACAGAATGATGATGGCCGCCCACATGTGACCGCCATAGAGAATGGGCGAGCCCGCCAACACCAGCAGCACCACCGCCACCAGCACCTTGTCGGCGATGGGGTCGAGCATGCGGCCGAGCGAGGACTGCTGCTGCCACTTGCGGGCAAGGTAGCCGTCGAAGAAATCCGTGATCGCCGCGGCCACGAAGAGCGCCAGGGCGATCCAGCGCGCAGCATTGGTGTCCCACATGAGCAGGCCCGCCACCAGCGGCACAGCCAGGATGCGGCCGTAGGTGAGGATGTTGGGCAGGTTCCACACCTTGGAAAAATTGACGGCCTTCTGGGATTTTGCATCGCTCATGATGGGCGTCATTGTGCACTGTCATGGAAGTGGTCGTAAATAGCCTGCGCGAGCGCCGTGCTGACCCCCTCCACTGCCGCCAGATCGGTGACGCTGGCCCGGGCCACGGCCTTGGCTGAACCAAAGCTCTGCAGCAATGCCTTCTTGCGATTGGGGCCGATACCGGCGATCTCGTCGAGCGGATTGACGCCGATGGCCTTGCTGCGCCGCGCCCGGTGCGATCCGATGGCGAAGCGATGCGCCTCGTCGCGCAGGCGCTGAATGTAGTAGAGGACCGGATCGCGGGCCTCGAGCATGAAGGACGGCTGGCCCATGACGTAGAAATGCTCGCGGCCGGCATCGCGGTCCGGGCCCTTGGCCACGCCGGCAAGCGGCAGATCGGAAAGCCCCAGCTCGTCGAGGACGGCCTTGGCCGCCGATAGCTGGCCTTGGCCGCCATCAATGAGGACCAGATCCGGCCATTGCGCAGCCTCGCCCGGCGCCACTTCGGCCTCCCGGTCACCCTGTTCCTTCATCAACCGGGTAAAGCGGCGGGTGAGCACTTCCCGCATCATGGCAAAGTCGTCCGCTGTTGCGTCTTCGCTGCGGATGTTGAACTTGCGATATTGCGATTTCATTAACCCCTCGGGGCCCGCCACGACCATGGCGCCCACGGCATTGCTGCCCTGGATATGGGAATTGTCGTAGACTTCGATCCGACGCGGTGTCTCTGCCAGCCGGAAGACCCGCGCCAGGCCTTCGAGCAGCTTCGCCTGGGAGGAGGACTCCGCCATCTTGCGACCCAGCGCCTCGCGGGCATTGGTGACGGCGTGCTCGACCAGCAGCCGCTTTTCGCCGCGCTGCGGCACGGCAATCTCCACCTTGTGGCCGGCATGGGTGGAGAGTGCTTCCTCAAGCAAGGCGCATTCCTCGATGTCATGCGACAGAAGGATCAGGCCAGGAACCGGCTTGTCGTCATAGAACTGGGCCAGGAAGGCGCCCAGTACCTCGCCCGCCTCGGCGGCGCGGTCGGCCTTGGGATAATAGGCGCGGTTGCCCCAGTTTTGGCCGGAGCGGAAGAAGAAGACCTGGATCGAGGTCTGGCCGCCCTCCTGGAAGAGACCGAAGACATCAGCCTCGTTCACCGTCTGCGGGTTGATGCCCTGCTGGGCGGTGACGAAGCTCATGGCCTGAATGCGGTCGCGGATGCGGGCGGCCTGCTCGAAATCGAGGCGATCCGCCGCCTCTTCCATGTGCCGCGCCAGCTCGGCCTTCACCGCCTGGCTCTTGCCGCCGAGAAAGGCCTCGGCCTCGGCCACAAGGGACTCGTAGGCCGCAGGCTCGACATAGTCGACGCAGGGCGCCGCACAGCGCTTGATCTGGTACAGCAGGCAGGGCCGCGTGCGGTTGGCATAGACGCTGTCGTTGCAGGAGCGCAGCAGGAAGGCCTTCTGCAGCGTGTTGATGGCGCGGTTCACCGCACCCGCCGAGGCGAAGGGGCCATAGTAGTTGCCCTTGCGGTTGCGCGCACCGCGGTGCTTGGCGAGCTGCGCTACCGAATGGTCGCGGGCGATGAGGATGTAGGGAAAGGACTTGTCGTCGCGCAGCACCACGTTGAAGCGCGGCTTCAGCTTCTTGATGAGATTGGCCTCGAGAAGCAGTGCTTCGGCTTCGGTACTGGTGGTCACGAACTCCATGTGGCGGGTGAGCGCGATCATGGCCGCGATGCGGCTGGTGTGGTTGCCGAAGCGCGTGTAGTTCGACACGCGGTTCCTCAGGTTGCGTGCCTTGCCGACATATATGACGTCGCCCTTGGTGTCGTACATGCGGTAGACGCCGGGCTTGCCGGGCAGACGGGTCACGAAATCATGAATGATCTCGGGGCCGGTCGGCGCTTGGTCTGACTCGCTCATGCCGCCTAGATAGGATGCCGGGAGGGGCCGCTGCAACCGGCCTCCGGGCGACTGCTGACATGCAGCGGCGCCTTGGCGCCCGGCCTCAGCGTGTGCGCTCGATTTCGACGCCGACGCTTCTGGCGTTGGGAATAATGTCGGGCTTCTCGACGCGCACCCGGGCCGCCACGACGCGGCGGTCCTTCAGGCAGGCGGCGGCGATCTTCTCGCACAGGGTCTCGACTAGATTGATATGGCCCTCGGCCAGGATGGCCTCGACCTTCTTCACCACGATCTCATAGGAAACGACATGGCCGATGTCATCGTCGTTGGGGCCTTCGCCTTCATGGACGGAGAGGTCTATATTCACGACGATGCGCTGCGGCTTCACCTTCTCGGTGGCGTAGATGCCGATGGACGCCATGAGGTCGAGATCGCGCACGAAAACATGGCGGAGCCGCGCCCCGGCGCTGGCGACGTGATGGCTGATCATCGGTTTCTTGTTCATTCATTCACCTCAACCACATCCGGCGTTTGCCAGACCAGATGCTGCCCGCCGTCGAGCGCGATCATCTGGCCGGTGAGCGCCGGTTGCGACAGTATGAATTTCACCGCGCCGGAGATTTCCGCAGGCGACGTGCCGCGGCCCAGAAGCGTCAGGCGCGTCTGCTTGGCGAATTCCCCGTCGTCCATCCGGGCCGATGGCAGGGCCGGGCCGGGACCGATGGCATTGACCCGGATGCGCGGGGCAAGCGCCTGGGCCAGGGTACGGGTGGCGGTCCAAAGGCCCGACTTCGATGTAGTGTAAGAGAAGAACCTTGGGTTCAGTTTCCAGACGCGCTGGTCGATGATCGAGATGATGTTGCCTTCATGACCGTCCGGCAGCTGCCGCGCGAAGGCCTGGGAGAGAAACACCGGCGCGCGCAGATTGGTGTCGAGATGCGCGGCCCAGCTGTCCTGGGTGATGGTCCCCACCTCGTCGGGCTCGAAGAGCGAAGCGTTGTTGATGAGGCAGGTCAGGCCGCCGAGCGCTGCCGAGGACTCGGCGATGAGGCGATCCGGCACCTCGGGGTGCGAGAGATCGCCGCGCACGATGACGGCCCGGCGGCCCATGGAGCGGATCTGCCCGGCGACATCCTCGGCGTCGTCGATCGAAGCATTGCAGTGCACCGCCACGTCCCAGCCATCGGCAGCGAGATCGAGTGCCAGCTTGCGGCCGATCCGACGCGCCGACCCGGTGACGAGGACGGACTTCATGACTTCGGCATCAGGATCACATAGTGCTTGCGCACCTTCTTGACCGTTTCCCAGGTTCCCTTGAAGCCCGACGGGATGATGAAGCCGTCGCCGGCCTTCAGCCGCCAGGACTTGCCCTGTTCGTTGGTCAAGACCGCTTCACCCTCGATGAAGTGGCAGAACTCCCATTCCTTGTAGTCGACCGGCACCTTGCCGGGCGTCGACTCCCAGATGCCGCAGTAGAGCCGGTCATCCTCGCCGGTGAAGTGGTTCCAGGTCTTGGTCTCGTACTTGCCCTTGATGAGCTTCTTCGGATCGGGCTTGCCCTTGTCGACCGTGGGAGCGGTCTTGCCGGTCGTCTTCATCACCAAGATATCGGCCATTGTCGTGTCCTCCTCTGTTCAGGTCCTCAGTCTTGCCATCAGGGCGTCGCGGTCCGGCTTGAAATCGCTCGCGACCCACCAGTCTTCCAGCCGCCGCAGGGCTTCGCCCATGCCGGGGCCTGGCGCAAGTCCTGCAGCGATCAGATCCTTCCCGGTCACGGGCAGGCTTGGCGCCTGCCAGCGGTCCGGCAGCTTCAGCAACCGCCGCCAGGCAGGATCGTCCGATGAAGCGCGGCTGCGCGCCCAGGCCAGCTGCACCAGGTCACGCCACGCCGCCACACCGGTCTGATAGAGCACGATGCGCTGTTCGCGG
>JBGSNJ010000540.1:0-1921 GCA_041739715.1 Aestuariivirga sp. | reverse complement strand
CCCCGCCGCCGCATCGCCACCAAGCCGACCCGCAGCTCGGCCAAGCGCCGACTCGATTCCAAGGCCAAGCACAGCATGACCAAGAAGCTGCGGACGGCGCGTCCGCCGCTGGACTAGCCGGGGCCGCATGCTGCGCAAGCTCTATGACTGGACCCTGTCGCTCGCTGCCCGCAAGACGGCCGAAGCCTGGCTGGCGGTCATCGCCTTCATCGAAAGCTCGGTCTTTCTCGTGCCGGCCGACGTGCTGTTCCTGCCCATGGCCCTGGCCCGCCCGGACCGGGCCTATCGCTATGCCGCGATTGCCACCATCGCCTCGACGCTGGGCGGCATCGCCGGCTACCTTCTGGGTTACTTCGCCTACGAGGCCGTGGCCAAGCCGGTACTTGCCTTCTACGGCAAGCTCGACAATTTCGAGGCCCTGCGCAACTGCGCCGGCGAAGACACGCTGATGATGTTGCTGGTCACCTCGGGCCTGTCGCACCTGCCGCCGATCAAGGTGGTCACCATCCTGGCCGGCGTGGCCCAGATCAGCCTCGTTTTCTTCATCGTCTCCTGCGTGATCGCGCGCGGCGCCCGGTTCTTCGCGCTGGCCTGGGCACTGCGCCGTTTCGGCGAGCCGATCCGCCACTTCATCGAGCGCCGACTCGGGCTGATCGCCGCGCTGGCGGCGGCTGCCTTGATCGCGCTGTATTTCATCCTCAAGTACCTGGCCGGAACCGGATCGCTCACCGCATGCTGACCTCGCTCTCGCCCCGCCACGCCCTGCTGCTGCTCCTCGTGGTATCCATCGCCACCATCGCGGGCGCCTGGATCTTCGAAGGCGCGGGCTATCTCCCCTGCGAACTCTGCCTCATGCAGCGCTGGGCCTATTACGCGGCCATTCCCCTCACCGCGGTGCTGCTCGTCGCAGCTCCGCTGCAACGCGCCGGACTTTACCTGCTGGCATTGCTGTGGATCGGCAGCATGATCTTCGGCATCTTCCATTCCGGCGTGGAGTGGAAGTGGTGGGCAGGCCCCACCACCTGCACGGGAAGCGGCGCCCTGTCGATGGGCCTGCCCGACCTGTCGAGTCAGATCGTGATGTGCGACCAGCCCGCCATCCGGATTCTCGGCCTCTCCCTCGCGGGGTGGAATGCGGTGATATCTTTGGGCCTCGCGCTTGTCGCGCTGGCCGGTGCGCGATCTCACGGATCGAGTTCGGTATCCCAGTAGAGGTAGTCCTGCCAGCTGTCGTGCAGGTAGTTCGGCGGGAAGAGGCGGCCATTGCGATGCAGCTGCGCAACGCTGGGCCGCGCCGGCTTCTGCGCGGGATACATGTGGATCTCGTGCGGGAAGTAGCCGCCCTTGAGAAGATTGCAGGGCGAGCAGGCGGTTACGACATTCTCCCAGGTGGTCTGTCCGCCCTTCGAGCGCGGCGTCACGTGATCGAAGGTGAGATCATGATGATTGCCGCAATACTGGCAGGTGAAGCGGTCGCGCAGGAAAACGTTGAACCGCGTGAAGGCCGGCGTGCGCGACGGCTTCACATAGGTCTTGAGCGAAACCACGCTGGGCAGGCGGAATTCGAAACTGGTGGAGCGCACCACGCGGTCATACTCGGAGACGATGTTCACGCGGTCGAGGAAGACGGCCTTGATCGTGTCCTGCCAGCTCCACAGCGACAAGGGATAGTAACTCAACGGGCGGAAGTCCGCGTTGAGAACCAGGGCAGGACAGGCTTCCGGCGCGATCGGCCCGTAATGCACAGTCACCTCGTAGGTTTGTTCACCTGAATCAATACTATATCTAGTGTGACGCCTCTGTGAAGTGCCTCCATGCCGCGGGGGTCAGTCCGGGGCAATTCCGCGCAGGTCGCGATAATGGCGCCACAGCAGGTGGGCGGCAGCTCCCCGCCAGGGCCGCCAGGCCTCCGCCATCGCGC
>JBGSNJ010000532.1:0-3725 GCA_041739715.1 Aestuariivirga sp. | reverse complement strand
TCGCGCCAATGCCCCGGCACTGCAGCCGGTCGCCGAAGGCCACGAGGTCGCCTGCTTCTTCCCGACTGCAGGCCCGCTGTCGCTGGGTGGCATCGATACCGCCGAGCCAGAGGCCACGGGAAGGCCGGTGCTTCGCCTGGTCGACGTGTCGGTGAGCTATCAGCGGCCCGGCTTACTCGGCCGCTTCTCCGGGCCAACCAAGCCGACCGTCAGCAAGGTGAGCCTCTCGATCGGGCGTGGAGAGGTTCTCGGACTTGTCGGCGAGTCTGGCAGCGGCAAGTCGACGGTGCTGCGCGCCATTGCGGGGCTCTGGCCCATCTCCGGCGGAGAGATCGTGAGGCCTGGCAACACCGGGCCAGGCCGTACGCCGGAAAGCCGCCGCGCCGTCCAGCTGATTTTCCAGAACCCAGACGCCTCGCTCAATCCGCGCCACACCATCGAAGAGATCATCGCCCAGCCTCTGCGACTCTACTTTGACATGAAGCCGGTCGAGATCCGGGACGCCGCACTTCGGCTTCTGGCGGACGTCAATCTCGACCCGCGGTATCTCGCACGCTATCCCGGCCAGCTCTCGGGCGGCGAGCGCCAGCGGGTCGCCATCGCTCGCGCCTTCGCCGCCAAGCCCGAGGTGCTGCTCTGCGACGAGATTACCTCGGCGCTCGACGTGTCGGTGCAGGCGTCCGTCCTGCGGCTGATCCGCGACCTCGGGATTGCGCGTGGCGTCGCCACGCTGCTCGTTTCGCACGACCTCGCGGCAGTGCGGGCCCTGAGCCACCGGATCGCCGTGCTCTATCGCGGTGAACTCGTGGAAGTCGGTCAGGCGGCGGAGGTCTGCGCGGCGCCGATGCATCCCTATACCAAGGCATTGCTGGCCGCCGTGCTGGAGCCCGAAGCGGGCGGACATCACCGCATCCGCCTCGCGCCCGACCGTGGCGACATCCAGAACCCGGCCTGTGCCTTCGCGCCGCGTTGTCCGGACTGCCGGGAGATCTGCGTCGCGACAAAGCCGGAGTGGCGTGGCACAGAACATCAGGCCCGCTGCCATCTTGCCGATGATCAGCGTCCGAGGTCGAGGCTCAGCGTGTGATTGTCCCAGATCCAGCCCAACCCGCTTGCCGCAGTCATTGACCCGTCTGCCCTGGCCGTCTTCAGCCCGGCATTGCCGGAACTGAGCAGGAAGGACTCCGGGCCGCTGGCGGCAACGCCGCAGACGTCGGGCAGCATCAGGCTCGCGGCCAGGGCGCCACGCCGCAGATTCCAGATCAGCGCCGCGCCGCCGCGCGGACTTGTGGCCGTAAGCCAGGTTCCGCTGTCGTCGAGGCCCACCGAACCCACATAGTTGTCAAGCCGTGCTAGCGCGTCCTCCGAAACGTCGAGGAGCGAAATCTTGCCGCTGGGCGACAGGGTTCCAAGCAAGGGTGGAAGATCCTCGCTGTCGCCCTCGTGCTGACAGCCAAAGGCCAAGAGGCCGTCGCCTCGCAATGCCAGATGCCGGATGCTGAGGCGGCGGAGCTTGCGATCAAGTGCGAAGACGGAACGCAACTGACCCGTCGCGAGATCGATCACTGCGAGGTTGGGACTCATGTCATCGGTGTTCAGGGTCTCGCGGCCGGTATCGGGGTGGGTCCGCAGGCCCCCGTTGGCAACAGCGAGGCTGCGTCGATCGGGCATTAAGACCAGATCGTGCGGGCCGATGCCGCCAGACGTGAGTTCGCCGATCCTGAGATATCCGTCAGCCGCGGCATAGATGCCGATGAGACCGTCGCCACTCGCCATGTTGTTCTCGGTGGCATAGAGAAGCCGCCCGTCCCCCGAAAAGACGCCATGGCCATAGAAGTGCCGGCCTTCGGGCGCGTGAATGGTGTAACGGGGGATTCCGGCGCTGCTGTCGATCACCGTGAACCAGTTTCCCGGGCGGCGGGCGAAGACCGCCACTTCGCGGCGCCGTGCATTCACAGCCACGTCATGCCCGCGCGCAGGCAGGGCCGTTGCGAAGACCTCGCGTCCCTGCGAATCGAAGCAAGCGACCGAGGCGGTCTGCGCAGCATCCATGCGGCAGGCGACGAAGAGGCGCTGGCGCAGGGCCTCGCCGCGTGCCGTCGCGCTGCCCGCAAGTCCCGCGAGCATGAGCGTCAGGATCTGGCGGCGATCAATCGCCATCGAGGCTGTTGAATCCGATGGTGACGCCGAGGGCTGCCGGAATCTCGATCACCGCACGGTCCTCGGCGGCATCGACGGCATCGCGCAGCAGGATCGCCTCGAAACGCCTGTCGCTGACGGCGATCGCACCCAGGTCGCCGGAGAGGCCTGTGGCAATGCGCTGCGCCTGGCGCGTGGTCGAGACGAGGGCCGCGTCTTCAGGCAGGCTTGAGGCCAGAACGGAATTGACGCGGGCCAGGCCTTCCAGATTATGCGCGATGTTGCGGAGGCTCCGGCCGCTCCTCCAGGATTCGGCCGCCCTGGGTTTCACTTCGGCTGGCGTCTTGCCGATCACTGCCTCGATCTTGCTATCCTTGATAATGGCGAAACTGGTGACCAGATCGGTGGCAAGTGCCGTGCGTGACTCCGCACTGGCGCTCGGCGCAGCTGTGGTCCAGGCAACCTGCATCTGTCCTGCAAGTTCGGCCGCATTGGTTGCGATGGCGGGTCCGAGTTCGCAGCGGTCGGCCGCATGTTCGCCGTCGAAGATCAGACGCTCAAGCGCCGGCAGTCCCTGCACCGCCGCACTGGCGGCGGAAACCTGTTCGGGAGTCGCGGCAGCGGAGCCGGCACGCAATGCGGCAAGTCCGCGGCTCACGGCATTCTTGCGTTCCGGCCAGAAGTGGAAGCGTTCGTGCCGGAAGTCCCTTGACGAGGGTCCGGACCTGAAGATCTCGACTTCTGCCCAGCGGTCGGCGGTGTCGTTGAAGGATGCGACAAGTCCTTCGCGCAAAACCTCGGAAGGCGCCGCACAGAAAGACTGCCAGTCTGCCGCATGCCGGCTGGCTGCGCTGGCGAGATTGCCGAAGCCCGGCGCGACGACCTCTGCGACGATGCGATCGTAGAGGCGATCGGGACTGTCTGCTGCCTGCGCCGGCACAAGGGCCAGGGTCAGCACGGAGAGTCCCGCGAGCATCGGCTTCAGCATGGTTCCGTCCTAGAGTTGCGCGAGGAAGTCTAGGAGCAACTGCCTTTCCCGTCCATCGAGCTGACGGAAGCGGTCGCGGGCGCGCGCGGCTTCGCCGCCATGGGTCAGTATGGCATCCTTGATGGTCGCGGCCTTGCCGCCGTGAAGATAGCGGCGCGTTCCCTGGCGCGGATCGAGATCGATCAGCGGGGCCGTGCGCCACTCTCCTGGAAGGGCACTGCCGTCACGCAATGCGCTGCTGGTGGCATCACCCATGTCATGCAGCAGCAGGTCGCTGAAGATCGTAACAGGCATGCCGTGGCGATCAGGCAACTGCGGCACGTGGCAGCCGCTGCAACCGCTGTCGCGGAAGATTTCGAAGCCGCGCACGGCCATGTCAGGTTTGCGCGGTTCAAGAGTTGCGACATAGGCCGTGATCAGCCGGACCATGTCGGCGGAGATCTCCTCGTTCGCCGTGATGGCGCTGCGCCCCGTCGCATGTGCGAGGCAGTCCGCCTGGTCCGACGTGCAGTCGCCATGTGGCCGGGGCACAAGCGGCGACGACAGGCCGAGGTCGAGCGCAGCCGCAGCAGCGGTCTGCTGCAGCAGGTTCGCGCCT
>JBGSNJ010000523.1:0-6562 GCA_041739715.1 Aestuariivirga sp. | reverse complement strand
GGCGACGTCGCCGAACACGCCTCCTGCTCGCCCACTCAGTAAGGCCCGGCGCAGACAGGGCCGCTGCTTCGTGCCAATGGCGCGGGGCAGCGGCGCCCGCCGTCATCTTCAGGGTGCGCGGGTGCGGCACTTTGATCTCCTCCCGGTTTCGCGCTAAGGGGGCGCCAGATCACAGGAGACCACCATGTCCGACGGACTTCGCACCACTCTCAACGCCGCCATCAAGGACGCCATGAAGGCCGGTGACAAGGCGCGCCTGTCGACGCTCCGCCTGATGACCGCGGCCATCAAGGACAAGGACATCGCCAGCCGCACCGAAGGCCATGACTCGGCTGTCACCCCCGATACGGGCCTGATCGAGCTCTTCGCCAAGATGGTGAAGCAGCGCCAGGAGTCGATCGCCGTCTACGAGCAGGGTGGTCGACCGGAACTGGCCGAGAAGGAGCGCGAGGAGATCGCCGTCATCCAGTCCTACATGCCGAAGCAGATGAGCGAGGACGAATCCAGGGCCGCCGTCGCCAACGTCATCGCCGCGGTCGGCGCGTCGAGCGTCAAGGACATGGGCAAGGTGATGGCGGAGCTGAAGGCGAAGTACGCGGGCCAGATGGACATGGCCAAGGCCGGCGCCATCGTGAAGTCGCTGCTGGGCTAGCTCGCGCATGGCCGCACTGGCTTTGCTCGACCGGGCGATGCGATCCTTCGTCCAGACCGGCCGGTTGCGCATCATAGATGCCCATGGCGGCACGCATGTCTACGAAGGTGCTCCAGGCCGCGCGGTGACGGTCCGCCTCACCGATCCGAAGCTGCATCGGGCGCTTATGTTCAATCCCGAACTGCGCACCGGCGAGGCCTACATGGATGGTACGCTGCTGATCGAGGAGGGGAGCCTGCGCGATCTTCTCCTGCTCTATGCCGAGAACCGCGCACATCTTCGCGGGCAGCCTGCGCAGCGTGCGCTGCGCAAGCTCTACAAGGGCCTGCGCGGCTACTTTCAGCGCAATCCGCTGGCAAGGTCACGCGCCAATGCTGCACATCACTATGACCTCTCCAACGAACTCTATGCGCTGTTCCTCGACGACGGCCTCAACTACTCCTGTGCCTACTACCGCGATCCCTCAGACTCCTTGGAGGTCGCGCAGCAGAACAAGCTTCGTCATATCGCGGCCAAGCTGAGGCTCGTCCCCGGCCAGCGCGTTCTCGACATCGGCTCTGGCTGGGGCAGCATGGCGATCTATCTGGCCGAGGCGGCAGGCGTCGACGTCACCGGCGTCACGTTATCGGTCGAACAGCATACCCTGGCGACGGAGCGCGCACGGCAGCGCGGACTGTCGGATCGCGTGCGCTTCGAACTCAAGGACTACCGCCATGTGACCGGGCGCTTCGACCGGATCGTCTCGGTCGGTATGTTCGAGCATGTGGGGATCGGTCATTTCGACGAGTTCTTCGGCAAGGTCGCGAACCTTCTCGCCGATGACGGCGTGGCCTTGCTGCACGCCATTGGCCGCAAGGGCGGGCCGGGCGTCACTGCCGCCTGGGTGAGGAAATACATCTTCCCTGGCGGCTATTCGCCGGCCCTGTCGGAAACCCTTGCCGCTATCGAGAAGGCCGGGCTCTGGGTCACCGACATCGAGGTGCTGCGGCTGCACTACGCGCTGACCCTGCGCGAATGGGAGCGCCGCTTTCAATCGAACCGCGCGCGCATCGCCGAACTTCTGGACGAGCGCTTCTGCCGCATGTGGGAGTTCTACCTGATCGTCAGTGAGCTGAGCTTCACGCACGGCAAGCATATGAACTTCCAGATTCAGATGACGAAACAGGTCGGCACCCTGCCGCTGCAGCGCGACTACATGGCGGAAACCGAGTCCCAGCTGGCCTGACTACTTCCCCGCATCCGCCGCATCGGCAAGTTCCGCCAGCGAGGCGAAGTGGTAGTCGGGGATCGCCACCTCCGCCGTCTTCGGCGTGGCCCCGGCGCCGGCCTTGCCCTTCCGCCGCTCGATCCAGCAGGTGTGATAACCCAGCCGCTTGGCGACCGCGATGTCGTGGTACTGGCTCTGGGCGACATGCAGAATATCGTCGAAGCCGTAGCCTTCCATGCTCTGGCGCCCGCGGGTGAAGGCAAAGACCTGCGGATCGGGCTTGTTCCAGCCCACCATCTCGGCCGTTACCATGTCGTCGAAGGGAAGCTCCAGCGTGCGGGCGAAGTTCGACAGGGCCCAGTTGTCGGAATTGGTCATGGCCACAAGCCGGAAGCGCCGGCGCAGCCGCTTCAGCGCCGCAATTGAGTCCGGGAAGGCCGGCCAGCGCGGAATCGACAGGCGGAAGCCTTCGACATCGTCCGGCGCGTCGGGAAGTCCCATCTTCGCCGCCATCTCGCGGTACATTGGCGCCATCATCGACGGGAAAGGCAGGCGGGGCGTCTCGTGATGCTGCCGGTCCTCGGCCACGGCATAGGCCTCGAGGATCGCCTGGTCGGTGAGCTGCAGCCCCTTCTGCTGCGCCTTGGCCTGGATGTAGTCGAGAATGCCGGTCTCGAAGTCGATCAGCGTTCCCACCACATCGAAGGTCATGAGCTTGCGGTCGGTCAAGGGCATCGGGGGCAACTCCTGTTCATGAAGCGATGACGTTCCTGGGTCAGCGCGAAGCGTAGAGATCGGCGCGGGTCGGCGGGATAGGCGTCTCGTCGCGCGTCAGCGGCCGGGTGGCCACCGTCTGGTAGATGCGGAGGGGCGTGCGCTCGAAGCCGCCCGTCACGCCGGCCAGATAGGCAATCCACATGCGGTAGCGCTCGCGGCCGACAAGGGCCACGGCCTCGGCCTCGCGCGCCACCAGCCGGTCGTGCCAGATGTTGCAGGTGCGCCCGTAGTGCAGCCGGAGGTTCTCCACGTCATGCACCTCGAAGCCGTTGCGCTCCATGCTCTGTACCGTGTGGCCGATGTCATCCAGTTCCGAACCCGGGAAGATGTAGCGCAGGATGATGCGGTTCGACTGGCTGGGCCTGCGCCGCACCTTGTTCACCGCGCGCCTGGTGATGCCATGGTTGAGGAATATGCCTTCGGGCGCCAGCAGCTTGCGCATCTTGCGGAAGTAGACGTCGTAATGTGCGGTTCCGACATGCTCATACATGCCCACCGAGGCGATCTTGTCGAAGGTCCCTTCGACGAGATTGTAGTCCTTCAGTTCGATCGTCACGCAGTCTTCGAGGCCCAGGCGCTTCACCTTGGCAGTGGCGAAATCGAACTGCGCCTGCGACAGCGTCACCCCATAGGCCTTTACGCCGTAGTTCGCCGCCGCGTGGCAGAGCAGGGCACCCCAGCCGCAGCCGATGTCGAGGAAGCGCTCGCCGGGCTTCAGCCGCAGCTTGCGGCAGATGAGATCCAGCTTGTCGCGCTGGGCCTGGTCGATGCCGTTCGACCAGTCGGTGAAGTAGGCGCAGGAATAGACCATCTCACGGTCGAGGAAGAGAGCGTAGAAGTCGTTGCTGACATCATAGTGGAACTGCACGAAAGCCTTGTTGTCGCGCGCCGCGCCGCCCGAGGCCACCTCGTCGCCCTGGTAGGCGTGTTTCACGCCGGCATCCGCGCGCACCGGCAGGAAGCGCAGCACCGCGCCCAGCGGCAGGCCCTTGCGCAGGTCGGCGAGGTCGATCTTCCTGCGGGCAAGGCGCTGGCGCAGCAGGTCCATGAGTTCGATGAGATTGGTGCCCTCATAGGCGATGTCGCCGGTGACATAGAGCCGGAACACCGTGTCGAGGCTGGGCTTGCGCACCAGCGTGCCGAGTACGCCAGGCCCCGCGATGGTGATCATCCGCCCGCCGTGGTCGCCGCTCCCCAGCGGAACGATGGTGCCGTCCCACAGCCTGATGGCGGCCGGCACGTCCAGCACCTTGCCGAGATGCGCGGCAATCCGCGTGGCCGCCGCGACGAGTGGGTCTTGCGATGTCATCCGGTCCCCCGTTTCGCGGGCGACCCTAGCCATTCGGTTGCGCCTTGGCCAGAGCTTGCGGCCGGGGCCTTTCGCTCCGCGCATGGCCGCTCTGCGGCCCGGCGGAGAGCGTGGCTTCCCCTGTTGCATGGTTGTGATGGATCAAGGCCGAAGGCACGGCTTTGCGCGATCATGAGGGTTTGAAGCAGGAAACAGCCATGGAACAGGAGATGATGCCATGTTGAAGCCAGTCATGAGGACTTTCGCAGCAGCCGGCTTCCTTGCGGTCGCGCTGACCGGGGCATCCTGGGCGGATGATGACGGCGGCAATTGGTGGCCCCGCTGGGGCATGGGTCAGGGCATGATGGGAGGCGGGGGCTGGCATGGCTCGATGATGGGCTATGGCCCCGAGGCCATGCTCGACAGGATCGACGGACGGCTCGCCTTCCTCAAGACGGAACTGAAGATCACCGAGGCGCAGTCTGCCGCGTGGGATGAGCTTGCCGGTGTCATTCGAACCACCAGCGAAGCCCACAACGACATGATGCGCAGCATGATGAAGGACATGCGCAGTGGAGAGTTCCTCAAGGCACCGTTGCCGGAGCGCCTGCAGATTCAGCAGACGCGGCTTGAAGCACGTCTCGAACAGGTCAAGAGCGTGAAGGCAGCCGTGGAGAAACTCTATGCCATGCTGGACGATGGTCAGAAGCAGGCCGCTGATGACATCGTCCTGCCCATGATGGGCATGGGCATGGGACGCGGGATGATGATGCGGGATGACTGACAGATCAGACGATGTTCGTCGTCACCTTGATGTTGCCCTTGGTGGCGTGGGAATAGGGGCACACCACATGGGCCTTGGCGGCAAGGTCCTTGGCCGCTGCCTTGTCGAGGCCGGGCAGGTTCACATCCATGACCACTTCAAGGCCGAAGCCTTCGCCATCGTCGCGCGCCCCGAAGCTCACATGCGCGGTGGTGGAGGATTCGGGCGCCAGCTTCAGCGGCGGCGTCATCTTGCTGGCCACGAATTTCATGGCGCCGAGGAAGCAGCTTGCATAACCGATGGCGAAGAGCTGTTCCGGGTTGACGCCGTCGCCCTTGCCGCCCATTTCCACGGGGTGGTCGAGCTTGACGTCGAGCGCGCCATCGGAGGTCTTGGCGGTGCCGCCGCCGCGTCCGCCGACCGAGGTTGCATGTGCGGTGTAGAGGATCTTCATCGTCGCGTTCTCCCTGTTGGCTGTCGCGGCCGATTGTGGAGTGGCTTCGCCGGATGATCAAGGCCGTTGAACCTCAGCCCCTTGTGATGCCGTCGCAAGCCCGTCATAGTCTCCGGCCCAAACAGGAACAATCAGCTTTCCGTGATCAGGAGTTGCCTATGCTTTACGTCGATATCCCGTCGCGCCCCGAGATCGAGAAGCTAGCCGCGTCGCGGGCCGAACCGTCGGTGACGATCTACGTCAAGACCACGCCGCTCACGCAGGAGATCGGCGCCAGCCGTATCGCGCTCAAGAACCTCGAGCACCAGGCGCTGGAACAGCTGAAGGCCGCGGGCGTCGACAAGCGCCGGCTGTGGCCGATCGAGGAGGTGATCAACCATCTTGTCGATGACGATGCCTTCTGGGCCACCCAGGCCAACAGCCTGGCGCTCTTCGCCACGCCCGACGGCCTGCTGACCTACCGGCTCGCCAACCACATTCCCGACCAGGTGCATGTGTCGGACCGCTTCCACATCCAGCCGCTGCTGCGTGCCGTCACCTTCCCGCACAGCGCCTTCATTCTGGTACTCGGCGAGAACGGCGTGAAACTCTATCAGCTCGACGCCGACACCGAGCCCCAGCCGGTGAGGGTGCCCGACCTCCCGAAGGATGCCGGCGACGCGCTCGGCAAGACGACGCTGAACGACCGCTCGCCCTCGGGCCGCATTCACGGATCGGAAGGCCAGAACTTCCGGCTCCGGCAATATGCCCGTATCGTCGATCAGGCGCTGCGCCATGTGCTGACGGGCCGCGACCGGCCGCTGATCATCGCCGCCACCGATCCGCTCGCCTCCATGTTCCGCCAGGCCAACACCTATCCGCATCTGGCGCCGGGCGAGATCAAGGGCAATTCCGAACGCATGGCGCCGCATGAACTCGCCGCCGCCGCGCGCAAGGTGCTCGACGATCTCTATGCCACGCAGGTGGGCGAGATGAAGGCGCTTTACGTGAAGCGCGAGGCCGAAGGCCGCGCCACCGCCGATGTGGCGCAGGCCGCGCGCGCCGCCACCTTCGGAGCCATCGACACGCTGCTCTTCGACATGGACGCCAGCGAGGCCGGCACCATAAGCGCGGAAGATGGCAGCGTTACCTTCGGAAAGGCGGGTCCTGGCACCTATGGCATCGTCGACGAGATCGCCGGACGCGCCCTCGCAACGGGTGCAAAGGTCATGGCGGTACGCAAGCCCGATCTCCCGGCGGGCAATGCCGTCGCGGCCATCCTGCGCTACCCGATCTGAACTCTCCTGCGCATCACCCTTGCCCCGTCACCCCCGGCGAAAGCCGGGGCCCACGGTTGGGCCTGATCGGGCAAGCGAACTTCCTCAACCCTTCTGCGGCTTGCGGCTGGCCAGCGCCACGCCCAGGGCCGCCAGCGCGAAGCC
>JBGSNJ010000516.1:0-5632 GCA_041739715.1 Aestuariivirga sp. | reverse complement strand
TGCGCGGGCGGCACGCCCGCGAGGTGGACGAGATCCTGTCGGAATGCCACTGGCTCGCCCGCCATGCCGCGGCCACCGACACATCCTGATGGCGGCTCGCCATTGCGATGAAGCATTTCGTGAAAACTGGTGGAGCAGAGGGGGATCGAACCCCTGACCTCGGCATTGCGAACGCCGCGCTCTCCCAACTGAGCTACTGCCCCTTTTCAGGTGGGGTGCTTTTAGTCAGGCGGCCCGCAAGCGTCAAGCTTGCTCGGACGCTGCCGCCGCCCTACATGTGCGAGGCGGAAATGCGAGGCTCATAGGCATGGTAAACCCGATTCTCTGGCTGGTCCTGACCGTCATCGACATCTATTTCTGGATCATTCTGGCCACCGTGATCATGAGCTGGCTGGTGGCCTTCGGCATCATCAACGGGTCCAATCCCTATGTGCGCCAGATCGGCTATGCCCTGAAGCGCCTGACCGAGCCCTTGCTCGGCCCCATCCGGCGCTTCCTGCCCGATCTTGGCGGACTGGATATCTCGCCGATTGTCCTGCTGCTCGGCCTGCAGTTCCTCAAATATCTCATCGTCTATTACAGCATGGGCATGTGAGCGGCCCGTTCCGGCCTGGCCGCGGCGGCCAGCTTCTCGCCCTGCGGGTGACGCCGCGCGCGTCCCGCAACGGCATCTCCGGCCTTCACACGGCCGGCGACGGTCAGGTGTCGCTTGCTCTCAAGGTCACGGCGGTTCCGGACAAGGGGCGGGCCAATCAGGCCGTTATCGAGGTGCTGGCGAAGGCAGCCGGGCTGCCCAAGTCGGCGTTCAGTATTGTTTCCGGCGAGACGGACCGCAACAAGACGGTCCTTGTCGCTGGCAACACCGGGGCGCTTGAGGCATTGATCGCGCAATTTCGGGCAACCGTGGAGGACTAGGACATCATGGCGAAACTCATTGACGGCAAGGCCTTTGCCGAAGGACTGCGCGGTCGCATCGCGAAGGCCGTGGCAGAACTCAAGGCCGGGCATGGCTTCACCCCGGGGCTGGCGGTCGTCTTGGTGGGCGAGGACCCGGCATCCAAGGTCTATGTCGCCAACAAGGCCAAGCAGACCGTCGAGGTCGGCATGAACTCATGGGAGTACAAGCTCCCGGCCGAGACGCCGGAAGCCGAAGTGCTGGACCTGGTCGAGAAGCTCAATGCGGATCCGGGGGTGCATGGCATCCTGGTTCAGCTGCCCCTGCCGAAGCATATCGACTCGACCAAGGTCCTGACCGCCATTTCGCCGGCCAAGGACGTCGACGGGTTCCACGTCGTGAACGTTGGCAAGCTGTCCACCGGGCAGGATTCGCTGGTGCCTTGTACCCCGGTGGGCTCGGTCATGCTGGCCAGGGACGTGCTGGGCAAGCTCGACGGGCTCGAGGCCGTGGTCATCGGCCGGTCGAACATCGTCGGCAAGCCGGTGGCGCAACTGCTGCTGGCCGAGAATTGCACCGTCACCATCGCGCATTCGCGCACCAAGGATCTGCCCGCCGTGGTGCGCCGCGCCGATCTCGTCATCGCCGCCGTGGGCCGGCCCGAGATGGTCAAGGGCGATTGGCTGAAGCCCGGCGCCTGCGTCATCGACGTCGGCATCAACCGCATCGAGCGCGACGGCAAGGGCAAGCTGGTGGGCGACTGCGATTTCGCCAGCTGCGAGAAGGTGGCAGGGTCAATCACCCCGGTTCCTGGCGGGGTCGGCCCCATGACGATTGCCTGCCTGCTCTACAACACGGTCAAGGCCGCCTGCGCGGCCATGGGGATCAAGCAGCCGCAAATGTGAGGCCGCGCATCTTCCGCGTCTACTTCCGCGCCGCGTTGGCGCGCTCGATCGACTCCATGATCATCTTCTCGGCTTCGGCGGCATCGCCCCAGCCGAGAACCTTGACCCACTTTCCGGGTTCCAGATCCTTGTAGTGCTCGAAGAAGTGCTCGATCTGCTTGATGGTGATCTCCGGCAGGTCGGTATAGTTGTGAACGTTCTCGTAGCGCCGGGTGAGCTTGGGCGTGGGCACGGCCACGATCTTCTCGTCGCCGCCGGCTTCGTCCTGCATCTTGAGCACGCCCACCGGGCGCACCGCCACCACGGCGCCGGGAATGATGCCGCGCTGGTTGGCGATCAAGACGTCGCAGGGGTCGCCGTCGTCCGACAGCGTGTGCGGAATGAAGCCATAGTTCCCCGGATAGTGCATTGCGGTATAAAGGAAGCGGTCGACGACCAGCGTGCCGGCAGCCTTATCCATCTCGTACTTGATCGGCTCGCCGCCAACCGGCACCTCGACGATGACATTGACTTCCTTGGGCGGGTTCTTGCCGATGGAAATGGCGTCGATGCGCATGCTGGCTTCCTCTTGTTGTCGCTTCGTGGCAGTCTGTCTGCCATGAAAAGAGTTGCCATTCCATTCATCTTCGGACTGTGGCCCGCGGTCGCGAGCGCCGCCGAGATTACCAGCGCCTATACCCGATTTGATCTCGCCAAGTGCCAGGTCATCGAGAAGGGCGACGAGTATGTCTTCGAAGGTGTCTGGCGCTGCCCCGGCCTTGGCGGTGTCGACATCTTCCAGGCCAGTTCCGACGACCGCAGCTATGCCGCCTTCGGCCGGGACGGGACCGCGCATTGCGCCTTCCGCAAGACCTTCGGTCCCCTGAACACCGCCTTGAGCCCGGTCGAATGGCGGCTGCGCGACGGCAAGCCCTTCGCCGCCATCGAACGCTGGGCAGTGTTCAAGGACGACGCAGTGAATTCCTATACCTGGCTGGTGATCAACGCGCTCCGCCCGGGGGACTCCTGCCCTGTGCACTATGTGGCAGGCTCCTTTCCCGCCGCCAACCAGCAGGCCCGCAACATGGCTGACCGGCTGGCCGAGGGCTTCGACTGCGAGGCCGGCGTGCCGACCTTTGATTCGACCATCGGCCCGCCGCCCATCGAACTCCTGAGCTGTGCTGCCGTGAAGCAGCAGGGTCAGTAGAAGGTCTAGGCGGCGCTTTCGGCTTCCTTGGCGCGGCTGACCCGCTTGCGCTCGTGCGGATCGAGGATCGCCTTGCGCAGGCGGATCGACTTCGGTGTCACCTCGACGAGTTCGTCTTCGCCCACATAGGCGAGCGCCTTCTCAAGCGACATCTTGATCGGCGGCGTCAGGATCAGCGCCTCGTCCTTGCCCGAGGCGCGGACGTTGGACAGTTTCTTGCCCTTGATCACGTTGAGCTCGAGGTCGTTGCCGCGCGTGTGCTCGCCCACGATCATGCCCGGATAGACCTTGGTGCCGTGCTCGATGAACATCGGTCCGCGGTCCTGCAGGTTGAAGATGGCATAGGCCACCGCCTCGCCGTCGCTGTTGGAGATCAGCGCGCCGGTGTGGCGGCCGGGGATCTCGCCGAAATGCGGCGCATAGCCGTGGAAGATGCGGTTGAAGATCGCCGTGCCGCGCGTGTCCGAGAGCAGTTCCGACTGATAGCCGATGAGTCCGCGCGTCGGCGCGTGGAAGACGATGCGCTGGCGGCCCGCGCCCGAGGGCCGCATGTCCTTGAGTTCGCCCTTGCGTTCGGAAAGCTTCTGGACCACGGCGCCGGTATAGGCCTCGTCGACGTCGATGATGACCTCCTCGACCGGTTCCAGCTTCTCGCCGGTCTCCTCGTCGAGGCGGAAGACCACGCGCGGGCGGCCCACGGTCAGCTCGAAGCCCTCGCGCCGCATGGTCTCGATCAGGATGCCAAGCTGCAGTTCGCCGCGACCCGCAACCTCGAAGGCGTCGGTTTCGGTTTCGGAGGCCGTCACCTTCAGCGCCACATTGCCTTCCGCCTCGCGCAGCAGACGGTCGCGGATGACGCGGCTCTGAACCTTGTCGCCCTCCTTGCCGGCGAGCGGCCCGTCGTTGATGCGGAAGGTCATGGTCAGCGTGGGCGGATCGATGGGCTGGGCGGCAATGGGCTCGCTGACGCTCGAATCGCAGATCGTGTCGGCCACCGTTGCGGTGGTCAATCCGGAGATGGCGATGATGTCGCCGGCTTCGGCCTCGTCCACCGGCACGCGTTCGAGGCCGCGGAAGGCCAGCACCTTGGAGATGCGGCCCTGCTCGACGGTCTTGCCGTCGCGCGCCAGAGCCTTGACCGACTGGTTCGCCTTGATCGCGCCGGAGCGCACGCGGCCGGTGAGCACGCGGCCAAGGAAGGGGTTCGACTCGATGGTCGTCACCAGCATGCGGAAGGGGCCATCCTCGACCACCGGCGGATTGAAATGCTTCACCACCAGGTCGAAGAGCGGCGCCATGCCGTCCTGCGGCCCGGTCGGGCTGTCGGCCATCCAGCCCTGCTTGGCCGAGCCGTAGATGATCGGGAAGTCGAGCTGCTCCTCGCTGGCATCGAGATTGGCGAAGAGATCGAAGACCTCGTTCACCACCTCGTTGTGGCGTTCGTCCGGACGGTCGATCTTGTTGATGCAGACGATGGGACGCAGCCCGATCTTGAGGGCCTTCTGCAGCACGAACTTGGTCTGCGGCATGGGGCCTTCGGCGGCGTCCACCAGCAACACGGCACCGTCCACCATGTTGAGGATGCGCTCCACCTCGCCGCCGAAGTCGGCGTGGCCCGGCGTGTCGACGATGTTGATGCGGGTGTCTTTCCAGGTGAGGGAGGTGACCTTGGCCAGGATGGTGATGCCGCGCTCGCGCTCGAGATCGTTGGAGTCCATGGCACGTTCGGCAACCTTCTGATTGTCGCGGAACGAGCCGGACTGCGACAGGAGCCGGTCGATCAGGGTGGTCTTGCCGTGGTCGACGTGGGCAATGATGGCGATGTTGCGCAGATTCATGGGGCGCGAAGACTTTCTTAACTGTGTGGAATGGGCGGCGCTTAGCACGGACGATCCGCAAAGGCAATTTAACCCTTGTTACCCGCCGAGTTGCTAGAGTCCCCGGTCCGGAGGGTCACAATGTTCGAAAGCGGCAAGCACACGGCGCGAACGCTGATTGCGCTGACATTCACAGACGGCAGGACGGAGACGGTGTCGGTCAGGCTCGGCCTCACCGCCAAGCTCCAGGATTCCCTTAACAACGGTGACATGTTCCTCGATGTCGTCAATGCCGCCGACAAGCAGTACTTCGTGGCCAAGTCCAGCATTCTGCGTGTCGAGTTGGTGGAAGTTCCCAAGGCCAGCCAGATGAACCTGCAGCGCCGCGCCACCGATCGCGACCGTTTCGATCCCTGGGATGTCCTGGGTGTGGTCCAGGGCGCGGATGGCGAGACGATCCGCCAGGCCTATCATGCCAAGATCAGGGCCTATCACCCGGACCGATTGGCAGGGCTCGACCTGCCCCGGGAGATGAAGGATTATGCCGCCGCCATGGTGGTGCGGATCAACCTCGCCTACGAGCAGATCGGCACCTGAGCGTCAGGCCGTTCCAAAGTAACTGTCGATCGCGGCCAGGACTTCCTGCCGGATCGCGCTGTTCTCGGCCAGCAGTTCGTGCTGTGCGCCCGGAATGATGCAGAGCGCCACGCCCGGAACACGCGCGGCGAAGGCCTTGATCGCCGCATTGCTGACGATCCTGTCGGCGCCGGCGGCAAGGATCAGCACCGGAGCTGTCAGGCGGCTGTGCCGGCCAAGCCAGCGGAGTGCT
>JBGSNJ010000501.1:0-5262 GCA_041739715.1 Aestuariivirga sp. | reverse complement strand
ACGCGCCGTCGGAACCGCGGGCGGCGGCAGCCCCCAGCGCGGTCATGGCCCGGGCCGTATTGATCACGTCCTCGGCCTCCAGCAGGCCGCGGATCACGGTTTCGCCGATGGCCACGGCACCGAACATCAGGGCCCGGTGGGACATGGACTTGTCGCCGGGAACCCGGATGCGGCCGGTGAGGCCGGAGGCCCGGGCGGAACGGAGCGGAAGGGGGGCTGAGTTGTGCATGGGCGCTCCGTTACACGATTGCCGCCGGGCCTGTCACCAGCCCTTTTCATTGGCTTTTGACATTGCGGACGAGAAATGGCATGCAGCCCCCAATCATCACATCCAGGCCGTCGAAAGGATCAACCGTGGTCAAGGCTGAACTCGGAACCAAGCGCACGTGCCCGTCCTGCGCGGCACGATTCTACGATCTCATGAAGTCGCCCATTACCTGCCCCAAATGCGGGGCCAGCTTCCTGGCGGCGGCCATCCTGCCGTCCAAGAGCGACCTGCCGGCCTCGGCCGTCCAGGCGCCCAAGCCCCGCGTGGTCGAGGAGGACGTGATCGAGACGGCGGACGTCGAACTCGTCAGCCTCGAGGATGCCGAAGCGCCGGACGTGGCCGATGACGAGACCGCGGGCATCGAGGACGTCGATCTGGGCGAGGCCGGCGGCGAAGAGGAAGAGGACGACACCTTCCTCGTCGAAGAGGAAGAGGACGGCGACAATGTCAGCGGCCTGCTCGACGGGACGCCCGGCGGAAAAGCCGAAGACGAAGAGCCCTGAGGGCGATTTCGCTTGATTGTTGGCGGCGGCGGAACTAGTTTCCGCCCCGCTTCGCCGCCCCCAAGCGGCGTTCTGGCTGGTACGGGGTCATAGCTCAGTTGGGAGAGCGCTTGAATGGCATTCAAGAGGTCGGCGGTTCGATTCCGCCTGGCTCCACCACCACCAAAGATCCTCAGAGACCGGAACTGTTTCGAGACGGACACGCGACGTGACCTTTGTACGAGGGCCGTGTCAGGGCAGAGCCGCGCGCTGCGCCGCAACGCCCGTCTCACGTGAGCCGCAGCGCGGCCGTCCTCAGAACTTGTAGCCGAAGCGCGCCGTGACGGCGTTCGACATGTAGTCGCCGCTGAACCAGCCGTTGTAGAAGAGGCCGATCTCCATGTCGTAGTCGATGAGGTAGCGCGTGCCGGCGCTCACCAGCAGCGCATCGCGCGACACGTCGGAGCCGATCGCCGTGAAGGAGGCGCCCGGCGGTCCGTCGGCGAAGTCCATCTTCACGCTCTGATGCGTGTCGCCGAACTCGTGCGACCAGGCCACCGACAGTTCGGGCAGGAACGTACCGGATCCGAGAGCCACTTCGCCATCCAGCCTGAGGCCCAGCACCGAGGCAAAGGACTCGGCATCCGAGTCATGCACGGTCAGCGCCGCGCCGGTGCCGTCGGGATCCTTCTCGGTGAAACCGTCCAGGTTGGCGCGGGCGAGCGTCACGCCGGCATAGGGCGTGAGGTTCAGGCCGGACGAAATGTCGAAGCGATAACCGGCCTCGCCATAGAAGGAGAGAACATCCGACGAAGGATCGCCCGAGAGGCGGCCCGACACCAGGTCCGGAATGTAGATGTCGCGTTCGCTGTCGCCGTCGTAGTTGCCATAGGCCAGCACGCCGCGGGCATAGACTACGCTGTTGTCGTAGCCGCCATAGGCCGCAAGCTGCAGGCCGTCATAGTCGATCGACGCGCCGCGGCGGCCGCCCCAGTTGTCGAAATCGCCGTTCGAGTCGAAGTAGCCGCCGGCAATGCCCAGGAACCAGCTTTCGGTGAAGCTGTAGTCGGCGCCGAAGATCACGCCATATTGCGACTCGTCGAAGCCCGGCGCCTCGCGGTTGCCGTCAAGCTCGTTCCACGATCCGAAGCCGCGGACCCAGACCTGCACCTTTTCACGATCGAAGCAGCCGGAGCTTGCCATCGGTTCCTCGGATGGCGCATCGGCCACCGGGACAGCCGAGGTGCCGTCGCCCAGCGCCGCGCTGGTCCCGCCGTCGATATCGAAGGGCGAGGATGCGCCGGAACATTCCATGCGCTCGCCCACGATGCGATTGATGGTCCGCGTCGACCACAGCACGGATTGCAGATGCTGCGGATATTCCGCCCCTGCCAGCTGGTCGAGGAAGAGCGGATAGCCGTCCTGGCCCAGCGCGAAGAGATTGCCGACGAGGCCGGCGAATTCCGGATTGTCGCCGGGATTTTCGAGGACCTCCTCGTAGACCTCTTCGATGGCGCCCGCCACGGCGCGCTGGTTCCGGGTGCCGCCCTGGCCGAGCGCCTCATCGAAGGCGACGCGGGTGAAGCGCAAGTCGATGGTGTTGTTTCCATCCGCGCTGCCATCGCCATTCACGAAGGACTCGATCTGGAATAGCGGCGAGTTGCTGCGCGCATTGGCGAAGCCGGTCCCCGGGACGCCGTTCAGCGTGTTAGCCACGACCACGTCCTCAAAGACGGTCTCTTCGCTGTAGAGGCCGGCCTTGAACAGCGCCCGCACGTCGCCTTCGATATCGGCCTCGTCGGCGAAGATCTGTGGGACGCCGTCGACAAGCGGATTGGCCGTCAGCTCCAGCCCGAGCACGCCGCCGGCATCCTGCCTGAAGCTGCGCACATTTGCCTTGGACGGGCCCTCCTCCGCGTTCTGCACCATCATGAATGTGCCACCGCCGAGAATGTTGAGGCTGCCGAACCCAGGTTCATAGGGATCGAACTCGCCGTCTTCATTGGGATTGATGATGCCGTCGAACACCGTGAAGCCGTCCGAGACATTGATGTTCGTGTCTTCGTCATCGTTCAGAACGATATTGCCGAAGATGTATCCGTAGCGGCTGGTAAGCGCCTCGATCTGCTGCCGCGTATCCGGCGCGAGATATTCGGCACCAGCCAGATGGCCCTTGCCGTCGGGATTGTTGCCGGTGAGATCGAGTAGCACCGGTCCGGTGAGACTGCCGAAGTTGAAGGCCGTACCGCGCTTGATCGGTTCGCCCGATACCGGTGTGACGGCCTTGAAAGTTGGCGTTGGTTGCGCCACGCCGGCGAAGACAGCACCGCCGGAATTGACGATGGTCAGGTTGCCGCTCGCGCTTGATTCGGCGCGGACGCCAGTGGCCTGGGCTTCGCCGCCGCCGATGGTCTCGGCAAAGGCCGAGATCAGTCCCGAGTTGGTCAGCGTGCCGTTGATTGCCCCCCCTTCCGCGCGCAAGACAAGACCGACGGCTTCTGCTGTCGCCGACCAGCTGGCACTGGCAAGGGCGGTTGCGACGATCGCGCCGCTGTTCGCCAATCCACCGGATTCCTCGGAACCGGCAATATCATTGGCCCGCACCACCATGCCGAAGGCCCTCGCGTGGGCTGAGCCGTAATAGTCGGGAGCCGTGGCCTCGGCAAAAGCAGAGATCAGGCCGGAGTTCAGGAAATCGATCACGAGGACGTCGAGGTCGCCTTCTTCCTCCCCGCCCACATGGTAGCCCGTCGCCGTGGAGTTGGCAGAGCCCCTGCTCTCAGCCGAGGCTGTAACGATGACGTTTCCGGAGTTGTCAACCGTCGCACTGCCTTCCGGACCATCAAAAATCTGCCTCATGCCGATTGCACCGGCACGGGCGAAACCACCGGGGAAGCAGTACTCCTCGCTAAAGCAGCCTGACGCGTCCGCATTGGCAATGGCTGCCACATTGATGGCGCCGGAATTCTCCAGAACGCTTGACAGCAGTCCGGCGCCGGAGACGAATTCATTGACACCGACCGCATCTGCCCGTGCTTCCGCCTGGCCGTAGCCGAAGGCCGAAGCCGTGGCCTTGACGTCGATGCTGTTCATCGACGTGTTGGTCACCCTGGTCGTGGCAGTCTCGCCTCCCGATGCACTGGCATCGACACCGAAGGCCGTGGCATTGGCATCGGCGTCCACCGCCCGGCGGTCAAGCGCGCCGGCCACCGCACCGGCCGTGGCGACGATGGTCCCGTCATTGACGACTTCGGCCGCTCCCGAGGTTCCGCCGTAAACGTCCTGCGCAACACCGGCCGCTTCCGCCAAGGCTGATGCGCGGCTCCAGGGTTCGTAGGACTCGTAGCTATAGGAGGCATAGGCTGTCGCTTGTGCGACGGCGGCAATAATGCCTGAGGACTGGTTGGTCAGGCTGGATGTGGCGCTGCCGATCTTGTCCGCCGCGTGCTGTGCCACGCCCCTCGCATGCGCTTGGGCAATGGCTGTCGTTGCGCCATACGATCCATTGATGGTGCCGCTGGCGAGCACGTTGACCGTTGCCGTGATCGAACCGGCATTGCCGACGATCGCTTCGGCCAGTCCACCATAGGAATGCGCGTTCTGCTCGACGCCCGTCGCCCACCCGAGGGCCTGCGCATAGCTGTAGGCATTGGCCGTGGCCGACGCAGCGGCCAGGATACTGCCGCTTGAACTGTTGGTCAGCGATGCGGTCGAGGTGCCGACGGTATCGGCATCGGAGTCATAGGTCTGGAAACCGACGTTCTGAGAGACGCCCTTCGCATAGGCGTTCGCCAGCGCCCCGGCATCGGACATGTAGTAATAGTCGGTGCTTTGCTGAGTCACGCTGGCACGAACCTTGGCGGTCGCCTGGATCGAACCACTGTTCTCGACCATCGTCTCCACGACGGTTCCGACATCGGCGCTTGCCAATTGATGGACGCCGGTAGCCTTGCCTGTCGCGGTCGCGAGATAGGTGGCATAGGCGGTCGCCGTCGCCTTGGCGCCGATGATGTCCGTGCCACCATTGGTCAAGGTCGCCGTCACGTGGCCGGACGAGGAATTGACCTCTTGCCTGACGCCCGTCGTCGCGGCCACGGCGAGTGCCGTGGAAATCGAACTGGAATAGTACCCTTCGTTGGTGCTGCCGCCCCTGGCCTTCGCATAGGCCACGGCGGTCGCGAAAACGGCCCCGGTGTTATCGAGCGACGCAAGCGCGTTTCCGTACTCGCTCACCGCAGACTGGAAGTCGCCCGTCGCGGTGGCGAGCGCCGAGGCATAGCTGTCGCCCGTGGCGCGCGCATTGGCATAGGCCTCGATGCTGTTCGAGGCCGTATTGGTGGTGGTGACGGTCGCATCGCCTTCCCGCGCGTTTGCATGCTGCCTTGCGCCGTATGCTGACGCCTGAGCACCGGCAGCGCCACCCGATTCGGCGCTGGCAGCGGCGAAGGAAATGGCCCTGATGGTGCCGTTGTTGGTGATCTCGGCCAGCGCGCCAAGCTCGAGGCCTTCGGT
>JBGSNJ010000486.1:0-3398 GCA_041739715.1 Aestuariivirga sp. | reverse complement strand
TCGCCCGGCGCTTCGGCTACGAGCCGCGGGTGGCGCTGCTTTCCTACTCCACCTTCGGCTATCCGCGCGGCGAGCGCGCGCAATATGTGCGCGACGCCGTCGGCGTGCTCGACCGCCGCAATGTCGACTTCGAGTATGACGGCGAGATGGGAGCCGACGTGGCATTGTCGCGCGAGGCCATGGCGCTCTATCCCTTCTGCAGGCTCACAGCGCCCGCGAATGTCCTGGTGATGCCGGCCGCACATTCGGCCTCGATCTCCACCAAGATGCTGCAGCAGCTGGGCGGCGTCACCGTGGTCGGGCCCTTGCTCACGGGTCTCGACAAGCCCGTGCAGGTGGCTTCCATGTCGGCCACCGCCTCGGACATCGTGAACCTTGCGGCCATCGCCGCCTACGACATCAACCGCTAGGCGCACCGAAATACGCGAAGTAACGTGGATTGATCGCTGAGACAGGAAGCACGATCAGCACATCGATGGTGTTGAACTGGCGGTCGATGACGGCGCCCTCGCCGATATAGCAGCCGAGCCGGAGATAGCCCTTGATCAGCGGCGGCAACTGGCGCAGCGCCTCCTTGTGGCTCACGCTGCCTGCGGGAATGCGGTTCATCTCGACGGATCGATCCGGCAGCGCGTACACCCGCCATTCGTCCGGCGCGGCGGCGGACTGCGCGAGGAAGCTCAGCGTCGCGGCATGGAGATTGGGATCGGTTCCCTCGAGGCTGGCGCAGCCGATCATCACGTCAAGGCGAAGGGCGCGCACATAGTTCCAGATGCCCTGCCACAGCAGCTCGACCACGGGTTTGGTGCGATAGGGCTTGAGCACGCAGGAGCGGCCGAGTTCGAGGAAGCGCAGAGTGCCGTGGCGCGCCAGCAGTGGCGCAATGTCGAACTCGCCGGCGGTATAGAAGCCGCCGTGGGCCTCGGCCACTTCCTGGCGCAGCAAGCGGTAGGTTCCGACCAGCTCGCCATCGTCCAGCATGATCGGATCGCCGGCCGGCCCGGGTGTCGTCTTGATCACCACCAGGTGATCGCAGATCGCATCGAATTGGTCGGCATCGCGACGGCTGCCCGCTGCTTCTGCAGCGGGCTTCGCATGCAGCTCCTCGTAGAAAACGCGGTAGCGCAGATGCTGGCAGGCGTCGATCTCCGCGGCACTCCTGGCCATGCGCAGGATCAGGTCGGCGCGCTCCACCTTGATATCCGGACTGGCGGTCAGATTCGGCACTCCCTCGCCACGTGCTTGCCATAGAGCGCGGGACTTTGACAGTCCCGTGGCGGCGCTCTCAGGCGGCGCTGCGGTTTCCGACGAGCCGCGCGACGGCCTCGTCCAGGTCCTGGCGGTCGAAGGGCTTCGAGAGATGGCCGTTCATGCCGGCCTCCAGGCATTCGGCGATGTCTTCGGGCCGCGCATTGGCGGTGAGCGCCAGGATCGGTATCGCCGGCAGGCCTGCCGCAGCTTCGTCCGCACGAATGCGCCGTGCCGTGGCCAATCCGTCGAGACCCGGCATCTCGACATCCATGATGACGAGGTCAGGGCGGGTCCCCGCGTCGAGGGACGCCAGCACTTCGAGGCCATTGCTCGCGTGCTGCACGCGGCAGCCGGCCTTCTGCAGCATGGTGCGCGCCAGCAATGCATTGACTGGATTGTCCTCGGCGAGGAGCACGTTGAGGCCTGCCGCCTTGCGCGACGTCTCGGCCATGCTCCGCAGTCCGGCGATCTGTGCATCGATCGCAGCCTCCGAGGCGGGCGCCAGGCGGTTCAACACGGTCTGACGGCGGAACGGCTTCAGCAGATATCCCGCGAAAGGCTGGAGCAGCAGATCCTGCAGCTGGCGGCGCTCTTCGGCGCGCATCATCACGAAGACCTGGCGGGTGGGCGAATGGGAGTCCTGCTGGTCAGCCCAGCGCCGCAGGATGTCGCGATAGGAAGCGTCGCAGATGACGGTATCGCCACCCGTCTGCGCCAGGGTCCTTTCGAGAGCCGCAGCATCGCCAAGCAGGGTGACGCGCGCACCGCGCTCCGCCAGCAGGGAGGCAAGATGATCGGCGACCGGTCCGGGGGTCAGTGCCAGGGCGAAGGCCTGGCCCGCGAGCGAGACCTTGGCCTCTGCCTCTTGGGCTTCCGCCGGGGTGAGCGGCAGGCGCAGCGTGAAGCAGCTTCCCAGTCCTGGTGTGCTGACCGCCGAGAGCGCGCCGCCCATCGCCTGGGCCAGGTCGCGGGCGATGGAGAGTCCGAGGCCGGTGCCGCCGAACAGCCGCTTGGTATCGGTATTGGCCTGGGCGAATTCGTCGAAGACGCGGCCCAGCTCCTCCGGTGTCATGCCAATGCCCGTGTCGCGGACCGACACGACGAAGGCAGTGTCGCCATCGCGGCGGATGTCGACGGCAACGCCGCCGCTTACGGTGAACTTGATGGCATTGCCGCAGAGATTGAACAGGATCTGCCGCAGCCGCTGCCCATCGCTGACGATGTGGTGCGGCATGTCATGGGCGACATAGGCAGAGATCTCGATGTCCTTGGCATGGGCGCGGGGTGCCAGCAGCTCGACCACCGACTCGGCCAGCGAAACGATGTCGAGCGGCCGCGCGACGATCTCCGGTTCGCTGCGCTCGGCCTTGCTGGAATCGAGCAATTCGTCGACGATCGAGAGCAGGGCGCGGGCAGAGGATTGGGCGGTGGCGGCGTAGTTGCGCTGCTCGAGCGAAAGCGGCGTCTCGAGCAGCAGGCCGATCATGCCGATGACCCCGTTCATGGGTGTGCGGATCTCGTGACTGGTCGTTGCAAGGAAACGCGACTTGGCGCGGTTCGAGGCTTCGGCTTCGAGGCGCGCCTTCTGGATCGCGGCGACGGCGGTCTGCAGGGCTTCGAGGCGTCGCCGCGTGCCGCGCCGCCAGACGAATTCGCCATAGGTCACGCCGACGCAGAGGATGAGACCGGACAGCAGCAGCGAGAGCTCGGGCCACGAGGTGTAGCCGCTGAAGGCAAGCGACAGGCAGGCGCCGCTCAGCACCACGATGACGCAGGCTGCAGCAACGAAGGTGCCATAGCCGAACTCCGGCCGCGACAGGTCAACGAGCGCGGCTTCGAGATCGCTGTCAGGAATGGCCGAGGGTCTGGTCGGGTACTCACTCACACCCTGTCATGTGCCAGAGAGTCTTTGCGAAATCTTTACCGGACGTTTTCAGGGTGAATGCGGAATGAACGGCAACGCTACGTCATGCGGCGCTGCGAAAGGCGGCGAGGCGCTGGCGATAGCTCAGGGCTTCGGCGATCTGCAGCCGTGTGATCTCCGCCTGCGCTGCGAGATCGGCGAGGGTGCGCGCCACGCGCAGGACCCGGTGATAGCCGCGGGCCGAGAGATTCATCGCATCCGCCGCCTCGCGCAGGAGCTGGAG
>JBGSNJ010000482.1:0-5580 GCA_041739715.1 Aestuariivirga sp. | reverse complement strand
ACCTGGGCGCCGGGATCGCCTCGCTGGTCAATATCTTCAATCCCGCCGTGGTGATGCTGGGCGGCGCCATGCGGCCCGTGCTGGCCCGGCTGCTGCCAGATCTCCAGCGCGACGTGGCCGCCGCAATCGTGCCCGGCACCGCGATCCCCGAGATTCGCCTGTCGGTTCATGGCGACCTCGAATGCGCCGAGGGGGCTGCAGCCCTCGGACACCACCGCGCTTTCGATGTGTCGCTGGGCGAACTGACGTAGGTGGCGGGGTAATTTCTTTTGTATAGATAATAATCATGGATTGCCCTCCCAAGTCATGATACAGCGGATGCCGAAGCGAAGTTTCATGGGGACAGCGAAGCCGTGGCCAAAGACAGCAGGCGCCTGAAAATCGGCATTCTGGGCTGCGGCCCCATCTCGCAAGCCGCCCATTTCGAAAGTGCCGCCAAGGCGAAGAACACCGAACTCCATGCCATCTGTGATGTCGCCGACGATCTCCGCGACCGCATGGCCGCAACCTGGGCGCCGAAGAAGGCCTATCGCGACTACGAGGCCATGCTGGCCGATCCCGACGTCGAGGTCGTGATCATCGCCACCTCGGACGCCTTCCATGTCGCGGCCACGGCAGCGGCGCTGCAGGCCGGAAAGCACGTGCTGTGCGAGAAGCCGCTGGGCATCTCCGTCGAGGAGGTCGAGGCACTCAAGCCCGTTGCCGCCGCCTCGGGCAAAGTGCTGCAGGTCGGCCACATGAAGCGCTTCGATGCGGGCCTCCAGAGTGCGAAACAATTCATCACGCAGGAGATGGGTGAGATGCTGGCGCTCAAGGCCTGGTATTGCGATTCGACGCACCGCTACGCCATGACCGATGCCGTGCAGCCTCTGATCATCAAGAGCGCCCAGGCGCGCAAGCCCGCGGTCGATCCCAAGTCCGATCTCGAGCGCTACTTCATGCTCGCCCATGGCTGCCACCTGCTCGATACGGCGCGTTACTTCGGCGGCGAGATCGTCGAGATCGATGCGAAGCTCCGCCAGAGATTCGGAGCCTATTGCTGGTTCGCCGACATCGCCTTCGCCAGCGGTGCGCTCGGCCATCTCGACCTGACGGTGGCGGTGCGCATGGACTGGCACGAGGGCTTCCAGATCTACGGGCAGAACGGCAGCGTGACTGGCAAGACCTACAATCCTTGGTACTACAAGACCAGCGACGTCGATATCTTCCACGAGGCGACAGGCACGACGACGCGGGTGCTGGGTTCCGATGGCCATTTCTACCGCCGCCAGCTTGAAGGCTTTGCCGATGTGATCCTCGATGGCGCAGCGATGACGGGCGCCGGCATCGAGGACGGAATCGCCTCCGTGCGCGGCATGGTGGCGATGTCCCGCTCGGTTCATGCGGGAAGGGCCGTGAAACTCGCCGAGGTTTCGGGCTCCGTATGATGCAGCTCGGGATCTTCGCCAAGACCTTCGAGGGATCAACACCGTCCGTGGTGGTGGCCGCCGCCGCCCGCGCGGGCTTTGCGAGCGTCCAGTACAACATGGCCTGCTCCGGCCTTGCGCCGATGCCCGACGAGATCGGCGCGGAACAGGCCGCCGCGGTTGCCGCCGCCGCGAAGGATCATGGCCTCGCCGTTGCAGCGGTCTCCGGCACCTACAACATGATCCACCCCGACAAGACCGTACGCGAGACCGGCCATGCGCGGCTGGCTATCCTCGCCTCGCGCTGCGCTGCCATGGGCACGCGCATGATCACGCTCTGCACGGGCACCCGCGATGCGGAAGACCAGTGGCGCTGGCACCGTGACAACGACAGTCCGGAAGCCTGGCGCGATCTCCTGCAGTCGATGGAGGTCGCCATCGGGATTGCCGATCAGTACGACATCGACCTCGGCATCGAGCCCGAGCTCGCGAATGCCGTGTCCTCGGCGGGCAAGGCGGCGCAGTTGATCCGTGAACTGACGAGTCCGCGCCTGAAGATCGTTCTGGACCCGGCCAATCTCTTCGAGCGGACGAGCCTCAAAGGCCAGCGCCGCATCCTGTCAGAAGCAACCGATCTCCTCGGCGGGCGGATCGCCATGGCCCATGCCAAGGACCGCGCCGCCGATGCCAGCTTCGTGGCGGCGGGAACGGGGGTTGTCGATTTCCCGCATTTCATCGCGTGCCTGCGGCTGGCCGGGTTCGATGGCCCTCTGGTGACACATGGTCTGAGTGCCGCCGAGGCGCCCTCCGTCGCCAGATTTCTTCGGGGCGTGCTCGATGCAGAAGGCGCGCCCGCGCCATGACCGCGCATTACACGCCTGACGGCGGCCCACGGCTTCGCGTCGATGATTCCGGCGGGCCAGGACTACCCGTTCTGTTCCAGCATGGGCTGTGCGGTGATGCGCGGCAGACGGCAGAGGTCTTTCCAACGAATGCCAGCTTCCGCCGCATCACGCTCGAATGCCGCGGGCATGGCGGGTCCGAGCCGGGCGATCCGCGCCACTTCTCGATTTCCCGTTTCACCGAAGACGCCGCAGGCCTTCTGGACACGCTGCGCATCGGGCCGCTCGTCGTGGGCGGCATCTCCATGGGTTCGGCCATTGCCTTGCGCCTTGCCGTGACGCGGCCCGACCTGGTGAGGGGCCTCGTCATTGCAAGGCCCGCATGGTCGATGGAACGAGCGCCATCGAACATGCAGCCCAATGCCGAAGTGGGAGACCTGCTGACGCGGTTGCCTCCCGCAACGGCGCAAGAGGCGTTCATGGCGGGGGAAACGGCCAGGCTGCTGTCTGAGGCCGCGCCCGACAATCTCGCCTCGCTGATGGGCTTCTTTTCCCGCGCGCCGCTGGACGTCACCGCAGCGCTGCTCACATCCATCGCGGCCGATGGCCCGGGCATCACCGCAGAACAGCTCAAGGCCATATGTTGCCCGGTGCTGGTGATTGCCAATGCCATGGACTTCGTCCATCCGCTCGGGATGGCACAAGACATCGCGAGCCTCATTCCCGGCGCATCGCTCGTCGAAGTCACCCCGAAGGCCCGGGACCGCGACGCCTATGTTGCGGAGTTCCGTGCCGCATTGAACACTTTCCTCACAGGATTTCAGCCATGACCGCCACCGACTGGATCAGCGAGCTTCCCGCCCACCGCCTCATCTGCGAGTTTTCCGCCTGGTCAGCCGATCTTGTGAGGCTTGCCGATGACATGCAGCGCATTTCGCCGCATTGCGACATTCTCCATGTCGATGTGGCGGACGGCCACTTCGCACCCGCCCTGCTCTATTTCCCCGATCTCGTGGCGGCCATCCGCAAGACCTGCGCGCTGAAGATCCATGTGCATCTGATGGTTCAGGACAGCATCCTGCTTGAGCAGATCGAGCAGTTCGCCGATGCCGGGAGCGACCTGATCAGCCTCCATGCCGAGAATGCCAATGCGACCGATGCGCTCGAACTTCTGGAGAAGCGCGGCGTTCCGGCCGGCATGGTGCTGAAGGTCGACACGCCGCTCGATGCGATGCTGCCGCACCTGCCGCAGTTGCGCTTCGTGACGCTTCTCGGCACCGCCATCGGTATCAAGGGCGTGGGACTCGATCCGCGCGCCATAGGCCGCCTCACGGCAACCCGCAAGATCATTGCCGATGCGGGCCTGCCGAAGCGCGTGGTGCTGGCCTCGGATGGCGGCAACCGCGAGCAGACTGTGCCGCTGCTGAGGCAGGCGGGTGCTGAAACCGCGGTGCTCGGCTCGCTCGCCTTCGGAGCACCCAGCCTTGATGAGCGCATAGCCTGGCTGCACAGTCTGTGACAGATGGCCTCGCCATCGGCATCGATCTGGGCGGCACGCAGATCCGTGCGGCGCTGGTCCGGCCAGATGGCACGATCGAGAAAAGACTCTCGACACGTACGCAGGCTGACGCGGGACCAGATGCCGTGATCGGGCAGATGGCGGGGCTTGCGGCGTCGGTCTCGGAAGGTGTCGCGCGCGACAGCATCCGCGGTGCCGGCGTCTCGTCTCCCGGTCCCCTCGATACGGGCGAAGGCCTGGCGCTCGACATTCCAACGCTCAAGGGCTTCATCAATTTTCCGTTACGCGCGGCACTGAGCGACAGGCTTGGCCTGCCCGTGGCGCTTGAGAACGACGGCATCGCGGCTGCCATCGGCGAATGGAAATTCGGTGCGGCGTGCGGCTTTGACAACGCGGTCTATGTCACGGTGAGCACCGGCATCGGCGGCGGCGTCATCGCGGGCGGCAAGGTCCTGCGCGGCAAGCGCGGCATGGCGGGCCATGTCGGCCACATGAGCTTCCGCGCCGGCGGCGACACCTGCTTCTGCGGCAATGCCGGTTGCTTCGAGGCCTATGGCTCCGGAACCGCCTTCACGCGGCGCGCCATGAGAGCCGCTTCAACCACGCCGGGCACGGCCCTTGGTGCTGGCGGAGGCGAGATCGACGCCGAGGCGGTCTTTGCCGCCGCAGGTGCCGGAGATCACCTGGCCAATGCGCTTGTGCGCGAAGAGGCGGACATCCTCGGCACAGGCTTTGCCAGCCTTCTTCACCTTTACAGCCCGGATATTCTCGTGATGGGCGGAGGTCTGTCAAACCAGTTCAGCCTGCTCGAACCCTGGCTCATGCAGAGCCTGCGCTCCATCGCCATGCCCGCTTTCCACGATACGCTCGTGGTGCCCGCAAAGCTTGGCAACAACTCCGGCCTCATCGGGGCGGCGGCACTGGTGTTCGACCCCGACTGAGATCAGGTTCCCTTGCTGGCCTTGCCGGCGTGCTTGGCTCCCTTGGGCCCGCCTGCGGATGGGCCGTGCTTGCCCTTTGCGCGCGGCTTGAACTTGTCATTCGGCTTGAACTTGTCTTTCGGCTTGCCCTTGTTCCATGGCGCGGCGGGGCGGGGCGGCTTTTCGTCCTGTTCACCACGCGGCTTCGCTGTGGGCCCCTCCTCAAGCTTCTCGCCCTTGTCGGAGCGGATCTTGTATTTCGGCCGAGGCTGATCGCCTGCCGCCGGAGCCGGGAACCGCTGCTCCTGGCCGGGCCGGGTGGACGGCGTGATCATCACGTTGCGTTCGCCGCTGCCGTCACGGGCGATCTTCTCGGCATATTGGGATGACTTTCCCGCCGAAATCTCGAAGCGCGTCTCGTCGTCGAAAATCTTGATCGAGCCGACATCGTCACGCGTCACGCCACCAGCCTTGCATATCAGCGGCAAGATCCATTTCGGGTCGGCGCGGTGCTGGCGGCCGATCGACAAGGTGAACCATGCCGCGCCCGTCATGTCCTCGCGCTCGCGCCTCACCATCTTGCCGCCCTCGCCCATGCCGCGAGCCTCGCCGCGCTCACGCGGTTTTCCGGACCTGACCGGAACCGCCGTAACCGAGATGTCTTCCGGCGCGGGGCGGGCTTCAAGCTGCTGGCGCAAATAGGCAGCGGCCAATTGCTGCGGGGAGACACGGTCCAGCAAATCCGCCACGAATGACGCCTCGGACTCATCAGGCTGCGGAGCGGAAAGGGCCGCCTCAAGAATCTGCTCGCGGCTGCGCGCATCGATCTCGGCGGCGGCCGGTGCCGCGCGCGTGGTCGCCTCGACATTGGCCATGTCGAGCACGCGGCAGGC
>JBGSNJ010000479.1:0-2910 GCA_041739715.1 Aestuariivirga sp. | reverse complement strand
CGCGAGCGCGCGGGCGAATCCGAGGTGATGAACATCATCGGCGACGTGCAAGGCAAGTCCTGCATCCTGATCGACGATATCGTCGACTCCGGCGGCACCCTGTGCAACGCCGCCGAGGCCCTGCTTGCGCAGGGTGCCAAGGAAGTCACGGCCTACATCACCCATGGCGTCCTCTCCGGCGGCGCAGTGGCACGCATCACCTCATCCAAGCTGAAGCAGCTGGTCATCACCGACTCGATCATGCCCACTGAGGCGGTGAAGATCGCGCGCAACATCCGCGTCATCTCGGTGTCATCGCTGCTCGGCGAAGCGATAGGTCGTACCAGCCGCGAAGAGAGCGTCTCGAGTCTCTTTGAATAGGTGGTCAGCTTCACTATAAGGGTCCTCCGGCGGAGTTCGCGCGGAGCCGGAAAGCCCTCGAGTGAGGAATGATGCAGCCGATCGTCTCCATTCAGAATCTGTCCAAGACCTATGCCGGCGGACTCGTTGCGCTGGACGGCGTATCGCTTGACATCGCCAGGGGCGAGATCCTTGCGCTGCTTGGGCCAAATGGCGCAGGCAAGACCACGCTGATCAGCATCATCTGCGGCATTGTCACGAAGTCGGCCGGCACCGTGCTGGTCGGAGGCCACGACAGTGTGACCGATTTCCGCGCCGCGCGGGCCATGATCGGCCTCGTGCCCCAGGAACTTCATCTCAGCATCTTCGAGACCGTGTGGGACACGGTAAGCTTCAGCCGGCAGCTTTACGGACGCAAGACAGACGCAGCCTACATCGAATCGCTGCTGCGCATGTTGTCGCTGTGGGACAAGCGCGATGCGAAGATCATGACGCTGTCCGGTGGCATGAAGCGTCGTGTCCTGATCGCCAAGGCACTGTCGCACCAACCACACATCCTGTTCCTCGACGAGCCGACGGCGGGCGTGGACGTCGGTCTTCGGAAGGAGATGTGGACTGTCATCCGCAGCCTCAAGGCGACGGGCGTGACCGTCATTCTCACGACGCATTACATCGACGAGGCCGAGGAAATGGCCGACCGCGTGGGCGTGATCGACAAGGGCCGCCTGATACTCGTGGAAGAAAAGGCCACCCTGATGCAGAAGCTGGGGCAGAAGAAGCTTTCCTTGCATCTTGCGCGTCCGGTCAGTGACATTCCCGCCGGCCTAAAAGCCTATCAGCTGCACCTTTCGCCCGACGGCTCCGTGCTGACCTACGTCCACGGCTCTGGCGCGCCGCGGGACATCATCCTGCGACTGCTCAAGGATGCCGAGAGAGCGAAGCTTGACGTTGACGACGTCTCGACCGAGCAGAGTTCGCTGGAAGACATCTTCATGGGGCTCGTGGCGAAATGAACTGGCATGCCGTTACCGCGATCTTCAATTACGAAATGAAGCGGTTCTTCCGGACCTTGGGGCAGAGCCTGGTCTCGCCGGTCATCTCGACCGTCCTCTATTTCGTGGTCTTCGGCGCGGCCATCGGCAACCGCATCGAAGAGATCGACGGTGTCAGCTACGGAGCCTTCATCGTGCCGGGCCTCATCATGTTGTCCCTGCTGACCCAGTCGGTCTCCAATGCCTCGTTCGGCATCTATTTCCCGCGCTTCTCGGGCACCATCTACGAGTTCCTCGCTGCGCCGATCTCGGCAACCGATATGGTGCTGGGCTTCGTGGGGGCCGCCGCCGCCAAGTCACTGCTCATCGGCATCGTCATTCTGACGACCTCTGCCTTTTTCGTCCCCTTGTCGATTGCCCACCCGGTCTGGATGGTGGTCTTCATGCTGTTGACCGCTTTCACCTTCAGCCTTCTGGGTTTCATCATTGGCCTGTGGGCCGACGGATTCGAAAAGCTTCAGATCATCCCTCTGCTGATCATCACGCCACTGACCTTCCTTGGCGGCAGCTTCTACTCGATCAACCTTCTGCCGCCGTTCTGGAAGAGCGTATCGCTGTTCAACCCGGTCGTGTATCTCGTGAGCGGATTTCGCTGGAGTTTCAATGAAGTGGCGGATGTCGACGTGGGGTTGAGCCTGGCCGTGACCTTTCTCTTCCTGCTGCTCTGCCTCGCAACGATCGGCTGGATGTTCCGGACCGGATACCGCCTCAAGACCTGAGCGGAGGCCGCCCGCCGCGCAAGGGGCCGACAAACTTGCGCCCTTCCGGAGCTTCGGCTATAGCCCCGCTGCCCGAACGGCGTCGTTCACCCCTGGAGGAAGGCTGTCCGGGCATTTGTCATATCAGGAGAATACCATGTCCAAGATCGTGCAGCTCAAGGCCGCACCGCGGGCCCGGGCAGGCAAGGGGGCCTCTCGCGCCGTCCGTCGTGAAGGCCTCGTTCCGGGAGTCGTCTACGGCGACAAGAAGGAACCCCAACTGATTTCCCTCGCGTATCGCGAGGTTCAACCCCACGTGCAGTCCGGCCGCTTTCTGTCGACCCTGATCGATCTCGAGGTCGACGGCAAGACGGTGCGCGCCATTCCCCGCGACGTGCAGTTCGAACCGGTGCGCGACTTCATCGTGCATGTCGATTTCCTGCGGCTCGGCAAGGGTGCGCGCTTCGTGGTCGACGTGCCGGTGACCTTCAAGAACCAGGAGTCGGCTCCGGGCGTGAAGACCGGCGGCGTGCTGAACATCGTGTCGCACGATGTTGCACTTTACTGCACACCGGAACTCATTCCCGACGCGATCGTTGTGGACTGCGGCGCGCTGCAGATCGGCCAGTCGATCCACTTGTCCGAGATCGAGCTGCCCAAGGGCGTGACCTCGGCCGCACGAGACGACGTGACGCTCTGCACCGTGACGGCTCAGGCCAAGGAAGAGGAAGTGGCGGCCCCGGTCGCTGCCGAAGTTCCGGCCACGGCCCAGAAGGCGCCGGCTGCGGGAGCGGCTCCGGCTGCTGCCGGCAAGGACGCCA
>JBGSNJ010000456.1:0-2034 GCA_041739715.1 Aestuariivirga sp. | reverse complement strand
CGCATCGAGGCCGCGGCGGCCGTGCCGGATTCCCGCCCCGGCTCCTACGTGATCCGGCTGGCGCTCGAAGCCAACGAACGCCGCCTCCCCGAAGCCGAACGCAATGCCCTTGCCACACGCATCGCCACCACACTCGCCGGGCGCTTCGGTATCGAGACCCGCGTCCGGTTCTTCGCGCCCTGGGAACTGCCGCGCACCACGAGCGGCAAGATCAGGCGATTTGCCGTTCGTACCCTGATCACGAGCCAGGAAACCCAAGATGCCGAAGTTTGACAGAGCCGCGCTCCGACCGGCAGGACCCCCTGCAGCGGATGCCGCCCGCTTCCGCGAACATGGTGTGATCTCGCCCCTGAAGGTTATCGAGGCTTCGTCTGTGGACGAAATCCGTGGCCTCCTCGGCCACCTCACCCGCAACCGGGCGGGCGAACTGCCGCCCATGCTGCGCGCCAAGCCGCATCTGCTGGTGCCGCAATTGTGGGACCTTGTGGTCCACCCGGCTGTGCTGGTGCCCGTCACCGCCATTCTCGGGCCTGACGTCTTGTGCTTCGGCTCCAGCCTGATCTGGAAACCGGTCGCGCGCGAATTGCAGGTGTCATGGCACCAGGACGCGACCCACTGGGGATTGTCACGGCCCGATGCGGTCACGGCGTGGCTGGCCCTGACGCCGAGCACGATCGAAAGCGGTTGCGTGCTGGTGGTGCCGGGCACCCATCGCGAGGCCGTGGATCACGACCATCCCGACGACCCCACCAACATGCTGGGCCGCAAGGAAGTCGCCCGCGCCGCGTTGCGGGACGAGGACATCGTGCCCCTTGAACTCAACCCCGGCGAGATGTCGATCCACCACGCGCTGGTGCTGCATGGATCTGGGCTGAACCGGGCGGGCCACGACCGCATCGGCTTCGCCATGCGCTACATCGCAGCCAACAATGCGCAGGCCGGCGGTCGCACCGGCACGGCAACGCTTGTCGCCGGGCGCGACCATGGCGCCTATGAACTGGAAGTCGAGCCCGAAGGCCTGATGCACCCCGCCGCCATGCGCCGCCATACCCATGTGCTGCGCCAGGGCCACCGGATCATCTACGGAACATGAGTGCGGCAACCGGCACGCCGGTCACCATCGACACGGTCCCCCCGGATGGCCCTCCGGCCGGTCCGCCGGAAAAGCCGGAAGGCTTCGGGAACATCGTCATCAGCCGGTTCGACGACGCCTCCGCCGTGCTGCGCCACACATCCTTTCAGCGCGAACCCCGCACCCCCATGGTAGCAGCCGTGCTCAAGGCCGCAGGGCATCAGGGCGAAACCCTGCTCCGCATCGGCAGGCTCAATCTCCTGAACGAGGATGGCGAGGGCCACCGGCGCAAGCGGCGCTTCGCCCAGAAGGTCATTGCCGCCATGGCGATGGAATGGAACCCGGCTCAGGTGGCCGCCGCCTATATCGAGTTGCTCGACGCCGCCGCCGCGGCGGGCCACGCCGACCTGCATCACGACCTGTCGCAGGCGCTGGTCTGCCGGATGATCGGATCGCGGCTCGGACTTTCACCAGAGTCCATCGCCGTGCTGCGGGACCTGACGTCGCCGATCTTCAACGCAAATTTCAGCACCGGCTTGCGCATGGCGGAATTCGTGGCCCTCGCGGACAGGGCCGAGAACTCGCGCGACTTGATCGACAATCTCACCGGCACGATGCCGGAGGCGGCCGACCTCGATCCGGACGATCTGGCGACCCTCGCGGTCATGGTCACGGTGCCTGCGGTTCCTCTGCTGGCGGAGGCCCTGACAAAGGCACAGCTCCGCGTGATCGAAAACGATGAACTCCGGTCAATGCTTGTGCGCCAGCCTGAACTGGTGGTGCCTTTCGTTCACGAGAGCCTCCGGCTCACGCCGCCGCTGCGCTTCACCAAGCCGATGAAGTCGGCGAACGCCTATCGTGTTCCGGGCGGCGAGGATGTGCCGGCAGGCGCACGGCTGGTCTGTGACATCGCCCGCGCCAACCGCGACCAGCGCCGCTTCGCGGACCCTGACCGGCTGGAC